>JAYTAJ010001064.1:0-14459 GCA_043737575.1 Myxococcales bacterium
GCGTGCTGCGAGACCACGAGGCCGGGGATCTGGCGCAGCAGATCGGACGGCGTGTTGTGGGGGCGACGCCGCAGCTCGGTCTGCGAGAAGTGGATCGACGACGCCGACTCGGCGGGCGCGGTCGACTCGAGGATGATCACCTCGTCCGCGGCGGCGGCCGCGGCGGCGATCGCCTCCTCCTCGGTGAGGATGACGGGGACGGCGGGGGCCGCGGGGGCCGGTTGCGCCGCGGCGGGGGGAGCCGTCGCGGCGATGATCGAGAGCGCGAGCCAGGGGCGCGCGACGAGGCGAGAGGGAGCGCAGGTCATGCGGATCTCCGGAGCTGGACACACGAGCACGCGCCACCGCGCCGCGGGACGCGATGGAGCACGACGACGCGCGGCGAGTCGCCGAGCGTCCGATCAGGTCACGATCGACGTGACCGGAGGCGCGCGGGCAGCGGGATCCGGAGGCGACAGGACGGCGGCGAGGTGTGCGATCGGATGGGCGACCGAGACGACCACGCGTGGCACCGCGATCGGCGCGACCACGGCGATCGGCGGCGGCGCGATCGCCAGGGTGCGATGGGCGAGGCTGTGAGCTGCGTGCCGCGACGGGTCGGTGGGTGCCGGGGCGTGGACACCGCGGGGGGGCAGATCGGGAGCGTCGACGGGCGCGGCGACGTCGTGGACGTGACCGTCGGAGCCGTGGCTATGCCAGCCGTCGTCGACGTGGACGGTGACGACCGGGCCGGTCTCACCCGCCGCCTCGCCGTCGTGGACGTGGGGCGCGAGGCGACCGTGGAACCCGACGTGGAGGCCAGGCAGCAGCTCGACCCCGAGCAGCCAGAGCGCGCACGCGACCAGCGCGGCGAGGCGTAGCTCGCTCCGGCTGCGGAAGGGTCGCGTCGGCCTGCTCATCCCGTCACGACCCTACGCGCGAGCCCGTCGATCGGCCCGCTGCCTCGTGTCAGCGGCGCGGCGGACCCTTGCGGGTCGGCTTGCCCCCGGTGGGGCGGGCGGCGCCGCGGGCCGGACCGGACCGCGCGGGAGCGGGAGCGCGGGTCGGCTTGCCGCCGACCGGACGCGACGCGCCGCGCATCGGGCCGGTGGGACGCGCGGGGCCGGACGGACGGTCGCCGCCGAAGGAGCGGCCGGTGCTCGGACGACCACCCGCGGCCGGACGCCGATCGCCGGACGCCGGACGCCGGTCGCCGGACACCGGACGATCGCCGCCGAAGGAGCGGCCGGTGCTCGGACGACCACCCGCAGCCGGACGCCGGTCGCCGAAGCTCGGACGCGCGCTGTCGCCCCGCGGCGCCGGACGGTCGCTGCGCGGCGCCGGACGGTCGCTGCTCGGACGCGTCGGACGGTCGCTGCTCGGACGCGTCGGACGATCGCCGCTCGGACGGGTCGGACGGTCGCCGCTCGGACGCGTCGGACGGTCGCCGCTCGGACGCGTCGGACGGTCGCCGCTCGGACGCGCCGGACGGTCGCTGCTCGGACGCATCGGACGGTCGCCGCTCGCACGCATCGGACGGTCGCTGCTCGGACGCGTCGGACGGTCGCCGCTCGGACGCATCGGACGATCGCTGCGCGGCGCCGGACGATCGCTGCTCGGACGGGTCGGACGATCGCTGCTCGGACGCGTCGGACGATCGCTGCTCGGACGCGTCGGACGATCGCTGCTCGGACGCGTCGGACGATCGCTGCGCTGGCCCGGACGATCGGTGCGCGGCGCCGGACGATCGCGCTGCTCGGGACGGTCGGTGCGCTGGCCGGGACGATCCATGCGCGGCGTCGGACGATCGGTCCGCGGCGCGGGACGGTCGCCGCTGCTGCGGTGATCCATGCGCGCGGGTGCGGGCGGCGCGAAGCGGGGACGGCTGGTGCGCTCGGCGAGTTGGCGCTCGAACACCGCCTCGTCGTCGCCGTCGCCGTCGTCATCGACCGATCGGCCTCGGCCCGCGGGCCGCGCCGCGGCGGCGTCCTCGAGAGTGGCGCGCGCCGCCTCTGCCGCCTCGGCGGCCTGGATGCGCATCGCGCGGCCGCGATCGGTGTCCTCGCGCACCGCCGACCAGCGCCCGCGCGCGACCGCGCGGCGGTCGAGGCCGACCACGGCGCGCAGATCGTTCAGCTCGCTCTGCGTCAGCTCGCGGGCGTCACCGACCCGCAGGCCGTGGAACGTCAGGTTCGCGAACGCGACGCGCTGCAGCTTCGACACCCGATGGCCGAGCGCCTCGAGCATGCGGTGGATCTGCCGCGACTTGCCCTCGTACAGCGTGATGGCCAGCCACGGGTGCTTGCTCTCGTTGGCGAGCGCCTCGACGTCGGCCGCCGCGGTGACGGTGCCGTCGTCGAGCGTGACCCCGTCGCGCAAGCGCTGCAGGTCGGTCGGCCGCAGCTGGCCGTTGACCTTCACGTGGTAGGTCTTGGGGACGTGGGAGCCGGGCGCGAGCAGCTTGGCCGCGAGCTCACCGTCGTTGGTGAGCAGGAGGACCCCCTCGCTGTAGTAGTCGAGGCGACCGACCGGCGCGACCTGCACGGGCAGGTTCGGCAGGTAGTCCATGACCGTGACGCGGCCGCGGTCGTCGGTGACCGCGGTGATGCACGCCTTGGGCTTGTTGAAGAGGATATAGAAGTGGTCCTGGGCCGCGACGGGGTTGCCGTCGACCTGCACGTTGGCGGCGATCGGATCGACCTTGGTGCCGAGCACGGTGACGACCACGCCGTCGACGGTGACGCGGCCAGCGAGGATCATCTCCTCGGCCTTGCGGCGCGCGGCGATGCCGGCGGATGCGATGAGTCGTTGCAGTCGGATCTGGGTCATCAGTAGGCCTCGTCGTCGTTGGAGTCGACGATGGCATCGTCGGGATCAGGGCTGCCGAGCACGCCGTCGTGAGACACGTCGTGCGTGGGATCGATGACGGCGTCGGGCTCCGGCTCGGGCTCGGGCTCGGCGTCGGCGTCGGGCTCGGCGTCGGGCTCGGCGTCGGCCACGGGCTCGGCGTCGGCCACGGGCTCGGCGTCGGCCACCGGCTCGGCGTCGGCCACGGGTTCGGCGTCGGCGTCGGCGACCGCCTCGGCTTCGACCTCGGGGTCGGCTTCCGCGGGTCGCGCGCCCGGCGGCGGCGGCGGCACGTCGAGCCCGAGCTTGGCGACCAGCCCGCGGCTCTCCTCGGACAGCTCGCTGAACTCGCGCAGGGTCGGCAGCTCGCGCAGCTCGTTCAGGCTGAAGAAGTCGAGGAACTCCTTGGTCGTGCCGTACAGGAGCGGCCGCCCGACCTCTTCGCGCTTGCCGAGGATGCGGATGAGCGAGCGATCGAGCAGCAGCTTGAGCGTCGCGCCCGAGTCGACGCCGCGGATCTGATCGATCTCGGGCCGGGTGATCGGCTGGCGGTACGCGACGATCGCCAGGGTCTCGAGCTGCGCGCGCGACAGCCGCACCGGGCGCCCCGCGATCAGCTGCTGCACCCATGGCGAGTACGACGAGTGGGTGCGCAGGGAGTAGCCGCCCGAGATCGACGACACCACGATGCCGGTGTCGGCGTGGCGCGCGATCAGCGCGTCGAGCGCCGCCTGGATGCGCGCGGTGTCCGACACCCGCGTCAGCTGGCGCAGCCGCGCGACGGTCAGCGGCTTGTCGGCGGCGAACAAGAGCGCCTCGATCAGCGAGCGAAAGCGATCCGCGTCGAGCTGCGCCGCGGTGACCGGGCCGGCCGCGACCTCGGCCTCGTCGGCATCGTCGACCTCGGCGTCCGGATCGTCGACCGCGTCGATCGCATCCGCGTCGATCGCATCCGCGTCGGTCGCATCCGCGTCGGTCGCATCGGCGTCGATCGCGTCGACCGCCGCACCGGGCGTCTCGGCCTCGATCGCCTCCCGGCCCGGCGCGTCGACCTCCTCGAGGATGTGCTCGACCGAGATCTCGATCGTCGTGCCCGGGGGCGGATCGAAATCCGCCGCAGCCTCGCCATCAGCCGCGGTCTCACCGTCCGTGATCTCGACGCCCGCGTCCGCGGCCATCGCCTCGAGGGCGGCCTGCTCAGCTCGGCCACGGCCTTTGCGTTTCTGTCGCATCCTGCTCACGTTCGCGGCGCTTTTAGCGCACCCAGCGTCGCAACGAAACCCCTGACGTCGCCTACCGGTACTCCTCGGCGCCAGCGACGGTCCGCGCCACCGCGGCGCGCAGATCCTCGGCGGTCCGCGCGATCACGATGTCGTCGTCGCCTTCGTCCTGGCGGATCGAGATCAGGCGCAGCTTCGCCATCTCGAGGATCGACAACAGCGTCACCACCGCCTCGTGCTTGATCTCGGCGATCGTCATCTCGACGTCGGGCCGGGCGAACCGGAACATCGACGTGAACGTGAAGGTGCCCTCGCGCTCGAGGCGATCGGTCAGCTCGGCGATCCGCTGGCTCACGCTCAGCCGATCGATGAGCACGTTGTGGCTGATGCGGATCTTGGCCGAGCGCATCAGCCGATCGAGCGCCTCGATCAGCTTGTGGACCGGGAACTGCGCGAGCGGCGCGATCGCGTCGGCGTCGAGGTCGTCGGCGACGGCGTCCTCGAGCGCGGTGCCGCGGCCCCAGACGTTGCGTCCGACCACCGGACGTCCGCCCAGCTGGCCCGCGGCCTCCTTGTACTTCTGGTACTCGAGCAGGCGGCGGATCAGCTCGGCGCGGGTATCGATCTCCTCGAGCGGCGCGTCCTCGTCGGCCTCCTCGACCGGCTCGGGCTCAGGGTTCGGCAAGAGCTCGCGCGACTTGATGTGGCAGAGCGTCGCCGCCATCACCAGGTACTCGCCGGCGACGTCGATGTCGAGGCGCTGCATCGCGTCGAGGTACTCGAGGTACTTGGCGGTGATGAAGGCGATCGGGATCTCGAGGATCGCCAGCTCGTGCTTCTTCACCAGGTGCAAGAGCAGATCGAGCGGGCCCTCGAACACGTCGAGCGCAACCTGGTAGTTGGCGTCGAAGCCCACGGCCATGGCTACAGGAGCTCGGGGTAAGGCGTGCTCATCGCCAGCCCGAGCCCGTGATAGAGCTGGTTGGAGATCGTGCGCGCGGGCCAGGTGAGGACGACGCGGAGCTGCGGGATGAGCATGAACGCGAGCAGGATGAACGGCGCGTAGACCGCGTACTCGTCGTAGCGGCGCACCCAATGGCGGGGGATGAGCCCGCGCGCGACCGAGCCACCGTCGAGCGGCGCGGCCGGGATCAGGTTGAAGAAGAACAGGATGAAGTTGAGGAAGACCGCCATCTCCAGGGCGCCCGACAGCTTGCCGCCGAGCGCGATGGTGTCGGTGGCGAGGAGCGCGACGTGGATGACGGCGACGATGGTGGCGAGGAGGACGTTCATCGCCGGGCCCATGAACGAGATGAAGACGCGGCGCCGGCGATCGTGGGTGGTGTGCTCGACCGGCTTGCCCCAGGCGAACCCGAGCGAGCCGGTGGTGACCAGGAAGATCAACGGCAGCGCGATCGTGCCGATCGGATCGGCGTGGGCCATCGGGTTGAGGGTCAGCCGGCCCTGACGGCGCGGCAGGCTATCGCCGATGCGGTTGGCGGCCCAGGCGTGGCCGAACTCGTGGATCGCCACCGACACGATGAACATGATCATCCCCTGCACCACGATCTGGATGCGTTCGGGGGTGAGCTCCGCGTTCATCGGCCGGACTATGGACGGTCGACGCCCCCACCGCAAGCCGCGTCACTTCGGCTGCCGCGGGTGCGCGCTGCGGTACTGCTCGATCAGCCGGGCCCGTCCGACGTGGGTGTAGATCTGCGTCGTCGCGATATCGGCGTGGCCGAGCATCGCCTGCACCGCGCGCAGATCGGCGCCGCGCTCGAGGAGGTGGGTCGCGAACGAGTGGCGCAGCTTGTGCGGCGACACCGCGCCGCCGACCGCGCGCACGCCCGCCGCGCGGACGTAGCCGCCGAGCAGCTTCCAGAAGCCCTGGCGCGTCATCGGCCGGCCGCGCTCGGTGAGGAACAGCGCGCGCTCGGACGGATCGCGCACCCAGCCCGGCCGCACCTCGCCGAGGTAGGCCTCGATCGTCGCGCGCGCGGCGCCGCCCATCGGCACCATGCGCGTCTTCTTGCCCTTGCCGGTCACCCGCAGGTAGCCGCCGCGCAGGTTGACGTCGGCGAGGGGGATGCCGACCAGCTCCGACACCCGCAGCCCGGTCGCGTAGAGCAGCTCGAGCATCGCGGCGTCGCGCAGGCCGCGCGGCGTGGCGCGGTTCGGCGTCGCCAGGATCCGCGCGACCGCGTCCTCGCCGAGGACGATCGGCGATCGTGGCGCCAGCTTCGGCGCGTCGATCAGCGCGCTGGGATCGGCGTCGAGCCACTTCTCGGCGACCAGGTGGCGGCACCACGACCGGATCGCGACCAGCGCCCGCGCCCGCGACCGCGGCGCCAGCCCGGCGCCCGCCAGCTCGATCAGGTGATCGATCACGTCGGCCGCGGTGACGTCGTCGACGATCGCCCGGCCGCGGGCGCCGAGGAAGGTCGCGAGCCGCGCGAGGTCGCGGCTGTAGGCCTCGAGCGTGTTGGCGGCGAGCCCGCGCTCGACCTTGCAGAAGTCGAGGAACAGATCGATCGCGCGATCCAGCTCCAGCGTGCGCGCCATGCCACCGATCGAACCGCGCCGCCGGGCGCGGGGCAAGTTCTGCGCCCGCGACGTGCATCTCGCGCCGGGTCCGTCACGGTAGCGGGATGATCAACCTGCTGGTGAACATCGACGTCGACGACCTCGACCGCGGCGTGCGCTTCTACACCGAGGCGTTCGGCCTGCAGCTCGGCCGTCGTCTCGGCGACGGCTTCGTCGAGCTGCTCGGCGCCGCCGCGCCGATCTATCTCATCGTCGCCGACGCGGGCGCCACGCCGTTCGCGAGCGCGCCGACCGCGCGCACCTACCAGCGCCACTGGACGCCGGTCCACCTCGACTTCGCCGTCGACGATCTCGAGGCCGCGGTCGCCCGCGCCGAGGCCGCGGGCGCCACCCGCGAGGGCGCGATCACCGAGCACGCGTGGGGCCGCATGGCGCTCCTGGCCGACCCGTTCGGCCACGGCATCGATCTCCTGCAGTTCCACGGCCGCGGCTACGACGAGATCGCGACCGGCTGAGATCGCTGCGGTAGCATCGCGCGGATGAGGTCGGGCTTCGCCGTGATCGCGCTCGCGCTGGTCGCGTGTCGGACCCCCGCGGCGACCGCGGTGCCCGCGGCGGTGGGGGTCGCGGGCGGCGCGGTGGCGGTGATGCCGCTGCAGCTCGGCGACGCCCACCGCGCCGACCGCGCGCTGATCCTGGGGACCGGCGACGGCGACGGCGCGACCGTGGTGCCGCTGGCGATCGGCGAGCAGCGGGTGACGGTCGACGCGATCGTGCTGACGACCGCGCCGCGCGGCGACGACGACGACGGCGGGCTGGTGGCGATGGCGTCGGTGGTGGCGGCCGACGTGCTCGGCAAGGATCCGACGGCGCTGCGGTTCGCGGCGTCGGACGCGGCGCCCGCGTCGTCGGCGCTCCTGACCGCAGGATTCGTCGCGGCGCTGCTGGGGCGATCGATCGCCGCGGAGGTGACGCTGACCGGGGCGATCCATCCCGACGGCACGATCGGTCCGGTCGACGGCCTGCCGCAGCAGCTGGCGGCGGCGATCGATCGCGGCAAGCGGCGCGTCGGCTATCCGATCGGCATGCGCCACGCGATCGACGCGACGACGGGCCAGCCAGTCGATCTGATGGCGCTGGCGCAGGCGCGCGGCGCCGAGGCGATCGAGATCGCCGACGTCTACGACGCGGTCGCGCTGCTGACCGGCGAGCCGCTGCCGCGGCCCAGGCCGGTCGACGTGGCGGCGATGGCGCTGCCGCCCGAGGTCGACGCGGCGCTGGCGGCGCAGTACGCGCACTGGCAGGGCCTGCTCGCGGCGGCGTGGCCGCGGGTGCTGACGCTGTCGACCTCGCGTGCGGTGCCGAAGGCGATCGCGCAGCTGGCGCGCGACGCCGAGCGCGATCTGGCCGCGGCCGAACAGGCGCGCACCGACGGTCGGGGCGCGGTGGCGCTGCGGCTGCTCACCCGCGCGTGGCTCGCGGCGGCGACCGCGACCGCGACGATCGACGTGATCGATCGGGTCAAGGCCGGCGATCTCGCGGGCGCGCAGACCCGGCTCGCCGCGCTCGAGGCCCTCGCCGCCACCAGCGACGCCGACCTCGCCGCGATCGGCGCCGCCGAGCCCGTGACGATGGGCGGCCACCTCCAGCGCGTCGCGGCGTTCCAGCTGGCGATCGCGGGCTGGGGGTTTCGCGCGCAGGCGGCGACGCAGCACCTGCCGGCCGCGCGCGCGATGCTGGCGGCGCTGGCGAGCGCGACGCCCGCGGTGCTCGCCAGCGCGGCGACGATCGAGCAGGTCACGACGACGACCTTGCCCGCGGTCGCGGCGATCGCGCGATCGGTGGTCGCCCACGGCGACGCCACCACCGCGCTGGCGATCGAGGCGACCGCGTCGATCGACTACCGCGGCGCGGGGCCGAACCTGCGGCGGATCGCGACGGCGCTCCAGGCCGCGGCCGGATCGAACCTCGCCGACGCGACCGGGCCCGGCCGGCCCGCCGAGCTGCGCGCGACCTGGGGCGAGGCCTCGATCAGCTGGACGCTGTTCACGCTCGCCGCGAGCGCGCTGGCGTACCACCGCACCGCGACGCCGGTCAGCGAGCAGGACGCGCCGCTCGCGCTCGCGGCCCAGCTGACCGGGGCCGAGCGCCGCGCCCGCGAGCACGCCCGCGCCGCCCGGGTCGCGACCGGATCGATCCCGGTGCAGGCGCGGCTCCACTATCAGCTCGCGCAGGCGCAGCGCGGCGGCGACGTTGCCGATCAGCGCGAGGCGCTGGCGTCGTACCGGACCGCGAGCCAGTGCTCGCAGCTCGCGGTGATGCTCGCGCGCAACCCGCGGTGACGGTCAGTCGCGCCGACCCTGCAGGCGCAGCAGCTCGGCCATGTCCTTCTGACCCGCCGGCCCGTCGATCAGCCACACGCTGCCGTCGCCGCGATCGGTCTCGTCGAGCACGACCTCGAGCGCGCGGCGCGCCCCGACGACCCCGGTCGCGCGGCCCGGCGCCTCGAGGGCAAAGTCGCGCACGCCGGCCGCGGTCGCGACCTCGCGCATCCACCGCAGATCGTCGCGCAGCCGATCGTCACGGTAGCCGCTCGACGGACCGAGGCCGAACACGAACAGCCGCTTGAACGGCAGGCGACGGCCGGGCGGCAGCATCAGCGTCTCGCCGCGCGCACCCGCCAGCCGCGACGTCTTGCACAGCCGGGTCAGGCGCCCGCACAGCCGCCAGTCGCACAGCCCGGCGGCGCCGCGCAGCGGCCGCTCGTCGGCGAAGACCGGGATCAGCAACGCGTCGCGCACGACCTCGTCCCAGCGGGCGAGATCGAGCGGCAGGAGCGACAGCTTCACTCGGCCTCGGAGGCCGGCGCCGCCTCGTCGCGTCGGCCCAGGCTCGCCGCGATCCGATCGAGCACACCGTTGACGAAGGCCGGCGACTCGGCGGTGCCGAACCGCTTCGCCAGCTCGACCGCCTCGTTGATGACGACGCGGATCGGCGTCGCCGGCGTGTGCAACAGCTCGCCGACCGCGAGCCGCAAGATGTTGCGATCGACTCGCGCCATGCGCTCGAGCCGCCAGTTGCGCGAGCCGGCGACGATCTGATCATCGATGTGCGCGCGGCGCGCGGCGTCGGCGCCCGCGGCCGCGACCAGCACCTCGGCCAGGGCGCGACCGTCGGCGTCGATCTCCAGCTCGAAGCGATCGCCCCAGGTCGCGACCGCGGCGCCGAGATCGACCGCGTCGTCGGCGTTGTCGAGCGCGTAGAGGATCTGCAGCGCCAGCGCGCGGGCCTGCCGTCGGGTGACGAGGGTGTCGGTCACTTCGCGCCCAGCGTGCGGTAGAGCTGCGCCATCTCGATCGCCGCCATCGCCGCGTCGAAGCCCTTGTTGCCCGACTTGGTCCCGGCCCGCTCGAGCGCCTGCTCGATCGTGTCGGTCGTGAGCACGCCGAACACCACCGGGACGTCGCTGGTGGCGGCGGCGCCGGCGATGCCCTTGGCCGCCTCGCCCGCGACGTAGTCGAAGTGCGGCGTGGCGCCCCGGATCACCGCGCCGAGCGCGATCACCGCGTCGACGCCACCGCGCCCGAGCACCCGCCGCACCACCTGTGGCAGCTCCCACGCGCCCGGGCACTTCACGATCGTGATCGCCGCCGGATCGCCGCCGGTCCGGGTGATCGCGTCGAGCGCGCCGGCGATCAGCGGCTCGACGATGAGCCCGTTGAAGCGGGCGGCGACGATCGCGAAACGGAGCCCGGTCGCGGTCAGCGAGCCTTCGAGGACGGTCGGCATGGCGCGCAGCCTATCTCACCTCGGCCTGGCGGCGCGACGTCCGGACCGCCAGCGTGACGCGCTCGACGACCTCGATGCCGAAGCCCTCGATGCCGACGATCTTGCGGTCGCTGTTCGACAAGAGCCGGATCTGCCGAAGCCCGAGATCGGCGAGGACCTGGGCGCCGAGGCCGAAATCGCGCAGCGCCTCGCTCGACGCCTCGAGCCGGGCCACGCCCGAGCGCGACGGCGGCACCATCAGCTTGTCGAAGCTGCGGGCCAGGCTGGTCCGCGATCGGCTGTAGACGTAGAGGAAGACGCCGCAGCCGTGGTCGTCGATCGCGCGCAGCGCCGCCTCGACGTCGGGCCGCAGCGCCAGCGGATCGACGATCGGATCGAGGGCGGCGACCCGCACCAGCACCGGATCCTGGGCGTGCTCGGGGGCGCCGCGCACCAGCGCCAGGTACTCGGTGTCCTCGACCTCGGTGTCGTAGACGAACGCGCGCCAGACCTCGCCGGTCCCGAGGAAGCCGGGGCGCAGGCCGTGCTCGCTCTTGCGGCGCACGATGCGCTCGCGCTCGAGCCGGTAGGCGATCAGATCAGCTACCGAGCAGATCACCAGGCCGTGGAGCGCGGCGAACGCCTCGAGCTCCGGCATCCGCGCCATCTCGCCATCGTCCTTCATGATCTCGCAGATGACCCCGGCCGGCTTGCACCCGGCGAGGCGCGCCAGATCGACCGAGCCCTCGGTCTGGCCGGTCCGCACCAGCACGCCGCCGCGCCGCGCCCGCAGCGGGAACACGTGACCGGGCGACACCAGATCGGTCGGCTTGGCGTCGTCGGCGATCGCGGCCCGCACCGTGGTCGCGCGGTCCTTGGCCGAGATGCCGGTCGACACCCCGTGGCGGGCCTCGATCGACACCGTGAACGCGGTGCCGAGGCTGGCCTGGTTGTCGCGCACCATCGGCGCCAGCTCGAGGCGATCGATCAGCGCGCCGTCCATCGCCAGGCAGATCAGCCCGCGGGCGTGGGTCGCCATGAAGTTGATCGCCTCGGGCGTGACCTTGTCGGCCGCCAGCACGAGGTCGCCCTCGTTCTCGCGATCCTCGTCGTCGACCATGATCACCATCTGGCCCGCGCGGATCGCGGTGAGAGCGGCCTCGACTCGTTGGGACGGCGTGCGCATGATCAGGACTCCTTGGTGCGGTATCCGCCGAGCAGCTTCTCGACGTACTTGCCGATCAGATCGACCTCGAGGTTCACCCGCGCGCCCGGACGGCGCGTCGCCAGGTGGGTCGCGGTCACGGTGTGCGGGATGATCGCCACCGCGAAGCTGGTGTCGTCGACGTGGTTGACGGTCAGGCTGACGCCGTCGATCGCGATCGAGCCCTTGTCGACGACGTAGCGCAGGAGCGCCGCGGGCGGCCGGAACGTCAGCACCAGGTTGGCGCCGCGATCCTGCCGCGCGATCAGCTCGCCGAGCCCGTCGACGTGGCCCGCCACCATGTGGCCGCCCAGCCGCGCGCCCAGCGCCAGCGCGCGCTCGAGGTGGAGCGTGTCGCCGACCCGGCGGTCGCCGAGCGTGGTGCGGGCCAGGGTCTCGGCGCCCGCGAGCACGTCGTAGCTGTCGCGGTGGACCTGCGTCACCGTCAGGCACACGCCGTCGTGGGCGATCGACTCGCCGATCGCCAGCGTGCCGACCGCGATCGCCGAGGGCCGCACCGTCAGCACCACCGCGTCGGAGCGCCGGTCGGCGCGCGCGACCGTGCCGAGGTCTTCGACGAGGCCGGTGAACACGCCCCCGTGTAGCACGTCTCCGCGGCCTTCGTGCTTGCACGTGCTGTCTCGGTCGGTCGCGTCAGCGCCGCGCCGGTGGCAACAGCGACGCCGCCAGCGCGGTGAAGGCTCGTTGTTTCGCCGCCGCCTCGTCGCCGCGCGCAGCGTCGACCGACGCCGTGAGCTGGACGTAGACGCCGCCCGACAGCTCGCGCACGACGGCGGGATCGACCGCTGCGTTGATCGCGCCGATGCCGCCGAGCTGCACGACGTGATCGTGGCTCAGGAGCGTGCCCCAGCGCGGGAAGCGGACGTAGCGCGTGCCCACGTGGGGCTCGTTCTCGGGATGCTGCATCCGCGCGACCTCGTCGCGATCCGGGTGCTGCAGGACGCCTTCAGAGACGATTCCGCCGCCCGTGATCTCGGTGATGACGTGCAGGGCGTCCATCTTCACGATCACGCCGATGATGGCGCCGACGCGATCGAAGAACCGGACGACGTCCTCAACCCACGCATCCGCGAGCTCGCCGCCATGTTCCGCGCGGCTGCCGTACACGAGCGAGAGTGGCGAATATGCGGAGTCGGCGTCCATCGAGAGCTGCCCGAAGTCATCGTCGCTGTAGGACGCGGTCCACAACGCGACCGAGCTGTTCGCCGGATGCACCAGCATCTCGCCGACGATCGCACGTCGCTCACTCGCGGCGACCATGCCGGGACGTCGCACCTTCTTGTGTCCCGGCTCCGCCGTCGAGATGAAGTAGCGCAGCGGACGGCACCAGGTCGGTGACTCCAGGAGATCGAGCGCCGCGCCGCGCGCACCCTCGTCGGCTGACAGGAGCCGATGGGCGAACCGCGCCACGAAGCCGAGGTTCGGAACCGTCACGGGTCACCCAGATCGATCTCCACCGCCGGAACCGGAACCGTGAGCGTGCCGGGCGCGGTCATCCCTTCGCAGAAGTCGTAGTCCTCGACGGCGAACGTCAACGCCAGCGACTTCTGATCGGACGAGAGACACTGGCGGAAGTAGCTCATCCCTGGCGCCGCGAACATAGCCGTACCGAGCTGAGCGAACATCTTCAGGAGCCCTCGCTGGTAGGCGACCGCCTGCTTCAGGCCGAGCGCCCGCTGCTTCTTCGGCTTGATCTCGATGACCACGCAGCCCTTCATGCAGTCGAGGCGGTCGCGTCGATGCGGAGCTTGAGCTTGTTCATCCGATCGGCGTTGCGGCCCTTCGCGATCAGCGCGTCGGCCGAGCCCTTGAGCTGGTCGGCCATGCCCTCGATCTGTCCGAACTGCTGCGCGAGCTGCGTCGCCCAGCGGTCGGCGACGGCCTCGGCCTCGGCGTACTCGCCCGCGTCGGGGGCGGCGCAGAACGCGGCGCGGATGTCCTCGGCGTCCTGGATGCTCCAGTCGCGGAGCTGATCGATCAGCGCCTTCCAGTGGCGCACCTCGGCGTAGAGCTCCTTGGTCTTGTCGCGCGACGCCGACAGATCGTGCCCGACCTCGGCGAGCGCCTTCGCGACGCCTGGATGCTGTTCGCCGAGGGACAGCGGCGTGCAGGCCGCGACCGCGGCGGCGTAGCGCGACGCCCAGTGCTTGTGGATCGCGTCGGCGGAGGCGTGGAGGTGATCGTGCAGCGCGCGCCACGGACCGTCGGCGCGCACGAAGCGCTTCGCGGCGCGGTGGCCCTCGGCGACGACGAGGTCGCCCGCGGCGGCGGCCGCGAGCTTCGCCAACCAGATCTCGCCGAGGCGGCGGGCCTCGCGGCCGAGATCGTCGACGCCCGTCGCCTGCCGATCGGGATGCGCGATCACGCGCTTGATCAGCTCCTGCAGCGCGCTCTGGCCTCGAGGCACGTCGCCTCGCCCGCGTCGGCGGCGCGGTGGTTCTGCTTCATCACCAGCAGGCCGTCGAGCGCCGCGCGCAGCTCGTCGTTCCACGCGGGCCACGTCGCCGCGATCTGCCGCGCCTCGTCGTCGTCGCCTTGCGCCGCCTCGAGCCGATCGAGCAGCGACGCGATCTCGCGGGTCACCTCGATCGCGCCCGCGACGTTCGACTCGCTCGTCTGCGCCGCGACGTCGGTCACGCGACTGGCGATCACGCCGAGCAGCGCGGTGAGCTTGGTCCGCAGCTCGGCGCGACCGGCCTTGCTGTTGCCGAGGCGCCCCAGCGCCGCCTCGACGTCGCGGTGGCGCTCGCCCTTCACGACTTCCTCGCACGCCCGGGTCGCGTCGGCGAGGTCCTTGTCCCAGCGCCGCCAGATCTGATCGGCCGCGAACCGCGTCGCGTCGCGCAGCCGCGCCCGGCGATCGTCGTCGGGCG
>JAYTAJ010001065.1:0-2786 GCA_043737575.1 Myxococcales bacterium
GGCGAGATCCGCACCGTCCAGCTCGCGCCGATCGCGCGGCGCTTCGAGATCAGCGGCGACCGCGATCAGTGCGTGACCTGGTCGGCCGACGGCGACGGCGCGCTCGATCGTTCGATCGGCGTCGCTGGCGACAACGACTGCGACCTGCGCGACAACCTCGACGACTGCCAGCCGTTCAACCCGCGCATCACCGGCGCCAACCTCGACGGCGACGGCGCGACCTGCGACGACTGCTTCGACGGCGACGCGCCGATGGTGCTCGGCGGCTGGCGCATCGAGCCGAGCTCGGTGTTCCCGGGCCAGACCGAGGCCGGCTTTCGCATCGCCAACCAGCTGCCCGGCAACGTCGAGTGTCTGCACATCGACTACGACTGCTCGGGCGACTGCGGCGTCGGCAGGAAGGGCACGCCCGACGGCGACGGCAGCAACAGCGACGCGTGCGGCTCGATCAAGCTCGGCGCCGCGTTCCTGACCTGTCCGCCCGCGCCGTCGGACTGCGACGAGGACACGCCCGGCCACACGCCGATGTACGGCGATCCCGAGGTCTGCGACGGCGCCGACCAGAGCTGCGACGAGCGACCGTCGCCGCACCTGCCGTGCGTCCTGCCGGGACCGATGACCTGCTTGATCGGCCAGCAGGACTGTCACGACGCGTTCGGCCGGTTCGGCGCCTGCGCGCCGAGCGGCTTCGCCCACGAGCTCGACGCCGAGACCTGCGCGATCATGGATCGCCTCGAGGGCTGCCGCTTCACCGACGATCCACTGCAATGCACCGCGGGCGATCGCGAGGAGTGCATCCTCGGCCGGGGCCCCGGCTGCTTCGACGAGCAGCTGCCGTTGCCCGGCATCCCCGGGCAGACCGGCTGCGACTGGCGCATCGTCGGCGGCGTCGACCACGCCGAGTGGGTGATCGGCTTCGTGCGCAGCAGCGATCCGAACGCGCCGCCGGTCGCGGCGACCGACGAGTGCGGTCCGTTCTTGGTCGCGCGCGCGGTGCACGCCAACCCGACGCCGCGCACCGTGATGGTCCTGACGCGGAGCTCGGTGGGCGCGATCGTGGCGGCCCGGTTCATCACGTTCGAGGCGACCAACGACAGCGCCGCGTGCGATCGCCAGCTCGCGTGCACGACGCTCAACTGAGCAGCGACGCCGCGATCACGGGCATCATCATCGCCGCGCCCGTGCCCTCGCCGTGGCCGAGCCCGGCCGACAACAGCGGCACCAGGCCGAGCGCGGCGCGACCCGCCGCCGCCGCCGCGCCGCCGCCGCCGTGGGCGCACACCAGGTAGCCCGCGAGCGCGGGCGCCAGCCGGGTCGCGACCAGCGCCGCCGCGATCGTGACCGCGCCGTCGAGGACGATCGGGACGTGGAGCGCCGCCGCCGCGAGCAGCGCGCCCGCCAGCACCGCGACGTCGCGGCCGCCGACCGCGTGCAGGACGTCGAGCGCGGTCGGGTGCGGCGGGATCGCCGCGAGGCCGGCGGCGACCAGCGCGCGGCCGTCGGCGGGAGCCAGCGCCTCGGTCGCGCCGAGCAGCGCGGCGATCACCGCGGCCGCCGCCAGATCGCCGCCCGCGCCGACCGCGCCGAGCGCGAGCAGATCGAGGCCATCCTCGACCAGCGCGGTGGTCAGCGCGATGCCGGCCTCGAGCGCGGCGATCGCCTCGACCGGCGTCAGCGCCGCGCCGTGCGCGAGATCGCCGCCGCGGCCGCTCGCGATCCCGATCACCGCGGCGGGGAGACTCGCGGGCTCGACGACGCCGGCGTCGACCAGCACCACCACCGCGTGGGCCGCGCGCGCCGCGTGGGCCAGCGCGGCGTCGCCGCCGACGATCGCCGCCAGCGCACCGATCGTCGGATGCGCGGCGCCGAACGCGACCCCGGCGTCGACCACGGCGTGATCGCACGCGACGCACAGGACGACGCGGCGATCGAGGCGCACCGTCGGTGCGTGGCGCGCGCCCGCCAGCCACGCCGCGATCGGCCCGGCGTCGGCCCGCGCCGCCGCCATCGCCGCGCTCGCCGGTTGCAGCGACGCGATCACGTGGCGCACGACCTCGCTCACTCGGCCTGCCACAGCGCACCCGAGCGCTTGCCGCGCACCAGGAGCAGCAAGAAGAACGGCCCGCCGAGCAGCGCGGTCACGATGCCGACCGGGAGCTGACCCAGCACGCGGGCGATCGTATCGCACAGGATCACCAGCGCGGCGCCGCCGAACATCGACGCCGGCAACAGCACGCGGTGATCGGGGCCGATCATCGCGCGCAGCGCGTGCGGCACGATCAGCCCGACGAAGCCGATCGGCCCCGCGATCGCGATGCTGGTGCCGACCAGGAGCGACGCCGCCGCGAACGCCATCGTCTGGGCCCGACCGACCGCGACGCCGACCGACGACGCCGACTCGTAGCCCGCGGCCAGCGCGTTCAGATCGCGGCCCATCCACAACAGCACCAGCGCGCCGATCGCCATCACCGGCGCCGCCCGCGCCAGCGTGCTCATCAGCGTCCACTCGAGCCCGCCCATCATCCACCGCAGCATGCGGCTCACCTCGACGAAGTCCGACGTGTACTGCACCATCAGCGACGCCGCCGAGAAGAACATCGACACCGTCACGCCCGCGAGCACCAGCGTCGCCGCGGGCAAGGTCGAGCCGACCCGGCCGAGCTGCCACACCAGCGCGACCGCGGCCAGCGCGCCGAGCACCGCCGCCGCGCCGACCCCCGCCGTCCCCGCGACCGACTCGACGCCGACGCGGATCGCGATCACCGCCGCCAGCGACGCGCCCGCCG
>JAYTAJ010001066.1:0-2786 GCA_043737575.1 Myxococcales bacterium
CATCGCCCCCGGGTCGGCGGCGCCAGCGCCGCGACCAGCGCCGCCAGATCGGGAAACCGCGCCGCGGGATCGATCGCTAGCGCCCGTCGCAGCGGCGCGATCACCGCCGCCGCGGCGCCGCGCGCGCGCACGCTCGGCGGTCCGCCGTGGATCGATCGCGCCAGCGCCGCGAGATCGTCACCCGCGAACGGCCGCGCGCCGAGCAACAGCTCCCAGCTCATCACCGCGAAGCTCCACTGATCGCTCGCGGGCGTCGCGGCCTCGCCGCGCAGCTGCTCGGGCGCCATGTACACCGGCGTGCCCAGCACCGCGCCGGTCGCGGTCAAGGTCGTCGTCACCGCGGCGTCGGTCGCGGCGCCGCTGCGATCGTCGTCGGCGCGCGCCAGCCCGAAGTCGCCGATGCGCGGCCGACCGTCGGCGCCGACCAGGACGTTGTCGGGCTTAACGTCGCGATGCACGATGCCGGCGGCGTGGGCGGCCGCGAGGCCGCGGCCGATCGCGCGCAGCGCGTCGAGCACCTCGCGCCACGGCCGGGTCGTCGCCCAGGTCCGCACCGTCGGGCCGTCGACGCGCTCCATCGCGACGTAGACCTGGGCGCCGCGGGCGCCGACGTCGTGGACCGCGACGATGTTCGGATGCGCGAGCCGCGCCATCGCCTGGGCCTCGCGCACGAGCCGCCGTCCGTCCTCGGCGCGCTCGGGCCGCAGCAGCTTCACCGCGACCGTGCGATCGAGCTCCGGATCGTGGGCGGCGTAGACCACGCCCATCGCGCCCGCGCCGAGTCGATGCGCGATCACGTAGCGGCCGAGGCGCTCGCCCGCGCGCAGCTCGTCGCTCGCACCCGCCTCGGCGCCGCTGCCGAGCGCGACCGCGCCGAGCAGCGCGCGACACGAGTCGCAGCCGTCGAGGTGGACGTCGAGCGCGACCAGCTCGGCGCCCGCGAGCCCACCGCCCAGCGCGCGCAGCACCTGATCGTCGTCGAGGCAGGTCACGTTCGCCTCGAGAATAGCGCGGCGCCCGGTAGACTACCCGGGCGATGTCCGACGACGACGAGCTGGAGCTGGCCCAGGCCTGCGCCCGCGGCGAGGCCGAGGCGCTGGCGATCCTCGAGCGCGACTACCTGGCGCCCAGCCGCGCCGGCCTCGCGCACATGAAGCTGTCGGCGGCGGTGCTCGACGACGTGATGCAGGCGACCCGCATGAAGCTCCTGGTCGGCGAGCCGCCGCGCCTCGTCGCCTACGCCGGCCAGGGCAAGCTGCGCGGGCTGGTGCAGGTGGTCGCGGCCCGCGCCGCGCTCGATCACGTCCGCGGCCAGGCCCGGTTCGTCCCCGACGACGGCACCGCGGGCCTCGCGGCGATCGACGACGATCCCGAGCTGGCGTACCTGAAGGCCCACTACCGCGACGCCTGGAAGACCGCGTTCACCGACGCCGCCGCGGCCCTCGACGCCCGCGATCGCAATCTGTTGCGGCTGCATCACCTGTCGGGTGTGACGCTCGAGGCGCTGGCCGCGATGTACACCGTGCACCGCGCGACCGCGGTGCGTTGGCTCGCCGACGCGCGGCGCCGCCTGCTCGAGGGCACGCGGACCCGACTCGGCGCGACGCTCGACGTGTCGTCGGCCGAGCTCGACAGCATCATGCACCTGATCGACAGCCGGCTCGAGGCCAGCGTCGGTCGGCTGCTGGGGTGAGCGACGCACGATCGAACAACGCGGCGAGCCCGCGATCGGCGCAGGCTATTTCGCGGGCGGCGCGGTCAGGTACGAGCCGAGCGCGGGCCGCGCGATCGCGAAGCTGCGGCCCTCGATCAGGTTGCCGACCGCGATGCGCAGGTTGGGCACGACCATCGGGCTCTGCCGCACCGCGCGCTTCATTCGGCGCGCGAGCCCGCGATAGCCGTCGGTGCCGCTGGTGCGGAAGCCGGCGATCGCGCCGCTGCCGCCGAAGCTGCTGGCGCGGTCGCGGGCCTTGGCGACGACGTCGGCCGGGGCGCCGCGGGCCGCGATCAAGATCGGCCAGCTCACCGTCGGCAGCGCCGCGATGCGGGTGACCCCCGCGGGCAGCGTGACGCCGCCCGGCACCACCGCGGCGTCGGCCTTGCCGAGCCCGACCGCGGTCACCGCCGACACCACGTCGGGCGACGCCTCGACCTTCAAGAAGCCGACCGGCAGCTCGCCGCCGAGCATCGCGTTGGCGACGAAGTCGGCGTGGTGACCGTCGATGACCGGGGTGATGACGGTCTTGCCCTTCAGGTCGAGCACGTTCGCGATCGGCGCCTTGGCGACGAGCTGCCACGCCACCGCGGTGTCGTCGCCGCGCACCGCGACCGCGAGATCGGTGTGGGCCGCGCTGGTGCTGGCGAGGAACGACGCGTCGACCACCGCGAGCTGGATCTCGCCCTTGGCGAGCGCCGCCGCGAAGTCGCCGGCCTTGCCGTAGACCCGACCGACGCCATCGGCGCCCGCCAGGTGGGCCGCGAGCTTGTTCGCCAGCTCGAGGCGCGCCGCGGTGCCGTCGAACGGCATCGACGGCACGAACACGCCGACGGTGACCGGATCGGCGGCGGCGGCGCTGGTGGCGAGCGCGAGCGCGAGCGTGGCGATCACGACCGCCTTCATGGCGCGCCTCCGGTCGCGCCGAAGATCCGCTCCTTCGCCGCGATCCACTCGTCGAGCGAGCCAAACCGCGCGCCCGCCTTCTTCGCGGTCTGCCACAGCTCGAGGGCGCGGGCGCCGTCGCCCTCGCGATCGGCGGCGATGCCGAGGCCGATGTACGCCTCGGGCA
>JAYTAJ010001067.1:0-14448 GCA_043737575.1 Myxococcales bacterium
GGCGCGCGGGTCGACGAGGTCTCGGACCTGGCGCGGCGCCACGGCGCGACGATCGCGCGGGTCACCCGCGAGCACTGCCTGCTGGCGATCGTCGACGGCGACGCGCCGCTCGAGCAGGCGCTGGCGATCGCGCGGGCCGCGGCGCCGCGGGTGACCGCCGCGGTCGTGCATCTCGGCAAGGCCCGGGTCCGCGTCGATCCGTCGCGGCCGCAGCCGCGGCTGTTCGGCGCCGCGCTCGACGACGTCGCGGCGTGGTGGCCGCGCGGCGCGGCCCGCGGCGTGCTCGTCACCGCGGCCGCGGCGCCGCTCCTGACCCAGCGGCTGCGGCCGTCGGCGATCGCCGGGTGCTTCGAGCCCGACGCCCGCGCCGACGCGATCGCGCCGGTGTTCGGCCGCCAGCCCGAGCGTGACGCGCTGGCCGCGGCGCTCGACGGCGCGAGCCGCGGGCCCGCGCTGGTGACGATGATCGGCGAGGTCGGCATCGGCAAGACCACGCTGGCGCGGGTCGCCGCCGAGCTCGCGGCCGAGCGGATCGGCGCCGCGCGCGTCGTCGGTCATCGCGCCGAGCGGCGCGCCGCGTCGGGCCGCGACGGCCTGATCGAGCTGACCACCGCGGTGCTGCGCCACGCGGTGCCGGGCGTCGCCGATCCGGCGCTGGCGTGCGAGCGCTTGCTCGGCGAGGGCGGGTCGCGGTGGGCGGCGATCGCCGCGCCCGCCGCCGAGCGCCGCCAGCTCGACGCCGCCCGCGCCCTGGCGTCGATCGTCACCGCCGCCGCCGCCACCGCGCCGCTGATCGTCGTCGTCGACGACGCCCACGCCGCCGAGATCGAGGTGCTCGACGCGATCGAGCTCGCGACCGCGGGCGCGGTCGGCACCGGGCTGGTGATCGTCGTGCTCGCGTCGCCGCGCCTGCTCGATCTGCGGCCGCGCTGGGGCACCCGCGCGCAGCGGCCGCTGCACCTCACGATCGCGCCGCTGGCCGACACCGATGGTCAGGCGCTGCTCGGCGCGCTGCTCGCGCCCGCCACGCGGATCCCGGTCGAGACCCTCGAGCAGCTGGTCCGCTGGGCCGGCGGCGTGCCGCAACAGCTGGTCGATCTGGCGCGGGCGCTGCGTCACGCCGGCGCGATCCGTCGGCACCCGGGCAGCGACGAGCACTACCTCGCCGGCGATCGCCTCGCCGAGCTGCCGCCGTCGGCGAGCGCGCAGTGGCTGGCCGGCCGCGAGCTGGCCGCGCTCGCGCCCGAGCTGGCGGCGCTGGCTCGGGTGTGCGCGGTGCTCGGCGACGAGGTCGAGCCCGACGAGCTGGCCGCGGTGCAGGGCGCGTGCGACCTCGCCCACCAGGTCGACTCGCGGGCCGGCCTCGACGAGCTGGTCGCGGCCGGGTTGCTGATGGTCACCGACGGCAGCTACCGCTTTCGCCGCCCGTCCTTGCAGGAGAGCTGCTACGCGCTGACCGCGGCCGACGCCCGCGCCGCGATCCACGATCGCGCGTTTCGTCACTGGTTGAGCGCGCCGCGCGCCGGGGCGACGTTGCGGGCCGCGCGGATCGCCCATCACGGCGCGCGTTCGGGCCACGCGGTCGAGGCCCGCGGCTGTCACCTGGCGCTCGCCGCCGAGGCCGCGCGCCGCCACGGCTACGGCGAGGCCGAGCTGCACTACGGCCACGCGCTCGAGCTGACCGCCGACGACGATCCTCACCTGCGGCTGCACGCGCTGGCGGCGCGCGGCGCGATGCGCCGCCACCTGACCCACTACGAGCAGGCCCGCGCCGATCTGATCGCGGCGCGCGCGCTGGCCGAGCAGATCGGCGACCCGCTCGCGATCGTCGAGGCGCTGGTCGCCGAGAGCGCGGTCTGCGACTTCCTGCAGCGCTACGGCGAGGCCGCCGAGCTCGCCGAGGAGGCGCGGCGCCGCGCGCCGAGCGGCTTGCCGCCGGCGCTGCAGGCGCGGCTGTGCAACTGGCTCGGCGTCGCGCGCTTCCATCAGCACCGCGACGACGAGGCGGTCGAGCTGCTCGGGCTCGCGGTCGCCCTCGGCGCCGCGCTCGGCGATCACGAGAGCGAGATCGGCGCGTCGCTGATCCTCGCCCACGCGTTCTTACGCCTCGGCCGCCGCGCCGACGGCCTGGCGCTGCTCGATCGGGTGATCGCGTGCTGCCGCGCCGCCGGCGACTACTTCCACCTGGCGTGCGCGCACTCCAACCGCGTGGTGGTGTGGCGCGAGCTCGGCGAGTCGGAGCGCGCGACCAGCGATCTCGAGGCGGTGGTCGCGATCGCGCGCGACTTCGGCTTCGCGCTGCTCGAGGCCGCCGGCCTCGCCAACCTCGCCGAGCACCTGTGCTGGCAGGGTCGGCTCGACGAGGCGATCGCGGCGTCGGACGCGGCGCATCGCCAGAGCGTGCATCGCTTCCGCGACCGGCCGCTCGCGGTGGTCAGCCTCTACCACGCCCAGCTCCTGGCGCTGGCCGGCCGCGATGACGACGCTCGCGCCGCGCTGCACGAGCTCGGGCCGGTCGACGATGCCGAGCCGTCCAACGCGCTGATGCACGACGCGGTGATGCTCGCGCTCGGCGGCGACGCCGCGGGCTGGGACGATCTCCACGCCCGCGCCGCGGCGCTCGCGGGCGGGCTGCAGCCGGTCGAGATGCTGTGGCTCGAGGGGCGCGGCGCGGCGCGACGCGGCGACCGGGCGCGGGCCCGCGATCGGCTCGAGCGCGCCTGGCGGGCGTGCGGCGCGGCACCCGCGCTGGCCGCGGTGATCGCCGCCGAGCTGGGCGCGGTGGCCGCGGGTTCGGACGATCGAGACCGCCGTGGTAGCGTCGATCCGTGCAACGCGGCCGAGCGCCCGGATGACCGACGATCCCGTCGATGAGGCGCCGCCGCCACCGCGGACCGCGCCCACCCGTCGCGACGGGGCGCCGCCTCCGGCGCGGGTCGCCGAGGGCACGCCGACCGTCGACGGCAGCGGTGTCGCCGATCGGGTCGCGGGCGAGATCCTCGGCGCGTATCGCATCGTGCGCTCGATCGCGAGCGGCGGCTTCGGCACGGTCTACCAGGCCGAGCACACCCGGCTGGCCCGGGCCGCCGCGATCAAGGTGCTGCACGCCGACGGCGCGGCGTCGCGCGAGGTGGTCGCGCGCTTCGAGCGCGAGGCCCAGCTGGTCAACCTGATCCGCCACCCCAACGTCGTCGACATCTACGACTTCGGCGAGCTCGACGACGGCCGGCCGTACTTCGTGATGGAGCTCCTGCACGGCGAGGATCTGCGGGCGTTCCTGGCCCGCGAGGGCGCGGTGTCGCTGCCGACCGCGCTCGAGCTGCTGGCGCCCCTGTGCGACGCCCTCGACGCCGCCCATGCCAAGGGCATCGTCCACCGCGATCTCAAGCCGTCGAACGTCTTCGTCGCGACCGCGGCCGGCGGCGGTCGCCGCGTCGTGCTGCTCGACTTCGGCGTCGCCAAGCTGCTCGGCGACACCGGGCCGTCGCTGACCCGATCGCGGCAGTCGATCGGCACGCCGACGTCGATGGCGCCCGAGCAGGTGCGCGGCGAGGCGGTCGATGCCCGCACCGACGTCTACGCGCTCGGCAACCTGATCTACACGATGCTCACCGGCCGCGCGCCCTACGCCGCCGAGACCGCGGTGATGTCGCAGTACATGCACCTGTTCGCCGATCCGCCGCGGCCGAGCCTGGTCGCGCCGCTCGATCCCCGCTGCGACGACGTCGTGGCGCGGGCGATGGCGAAGGATCCGGCGCGGCGCCACGCCACCGCGGGTGAGCTGCTCGCCGAGCTGCGCGCCGCGTGCGATCCGGCCGCGGAGTCGCGCCGCGGACAGGACGTGCTGGTCGCGGTGGTGCTGGTCCACGTCGCGGCCGGCGCGCTGACCGATCCCGACGACGTGCTGCTCGGCGAGATCGATCGGGTCCTGTGCGAGGGCGGCGCCGCGCTCACCGCGGCGGGCTTCGCGCCCGTGATCGAGGGCGCCGACCGCGTGGTGCTGCGCCGCGAGCTGGTCGGCCTGGCGCTGGTCCGGAATGCGATCACCGACCTCGTCGCGCAGGTCGCGCGGCGGGTCGGTGGCGTCGGGGTCGGGTGGTCGATCGTGCTGCACGTCGGCACCGCGGGCGGTCAGGACGATCCGCTCGACCTCGGCGGCTGGCTGCCAGTCGAGGTCCGCCCCGGGCTGGTGGTCACCGCCGCCGCAGCGGCGGTGCTGGGCGTCACTCCGCCCAGCACGTGATGCGATCGCACTCGCCGAGCAGCGCGTCGGCGGCGAAGGCGCAGGCGGCGCCGCACGCGATCGCAGCCGGTCCGGTCGCCGGACAGAGCGCGACGCAGCCGACGCCCGCGGCGACCACGGCGGTCTTGCACGCGGCGCGCTTCCAGTAGCCGCTGCCGCTGCCGCTGCCGCTGCCACTGCCGCAGTCGTCGCAACCCGAGCTGCCGCAGCTCGAGCCGGAGCCCGAACCCGAGCCCGAACCCGAGCCCGAACCCGAGCCCGAACCCGAACCCGAGCCCGAACCCGAGCCCGAACCCGAGCCGGAGCCCGAACCCGAGCCCGAACCCGAGCCGGAGCCGGAGCCGGAACCCGAGCCGGAGCCGGAGCCGGAACCGGAACCCGAACCGCTGCCGCTCGAGTACGTCGCGTGGAGCTGCTCGAAGTCGACGGTGTCGAAGTTCACCTCGTAGGTCTCGCGCTCGACGCCGAGCCGCTTCAGCATGTCGTGGAGATCGCGGTCAGTGCCCGCGAGCACGGCGAGCTGGGCGCGGATCGCCATGGAGTCGGCGTCGGGGTCGCCGAGCTGGCGGATCAGCTCGAGCACCGCGGGGGCATTGTCCTCGAGGGGCGCGATGACCTCGTTGAGGACCGCGTCGGTGACGATGACGTCCTCGGCGACGATCTCGTGCGACAGCTTGATGCTGCGATCGAGCGCCGACCGGAACTCGGCGGTCGGCGACTTGTCGCCCCCGCACGCCGCAGTGGTGACGAGAGTGACAATGGCCACGAGGCCGGCGAACATCGACATATTACGCATCTTCGTATCTCCTGGTTTCGAGAGTGTCTGACCGTCTCGGCCATTGCATGTGTCGGGCCGCTGCGAATGCCGCAATTCAGGAGCATCGTAGTCGCCCTGTCCGCTGCCGTCACACAGATCGCGCGGTGCGTACGCTGCCAGCACACAGGCCACGCGAGCATGTCAGTCGCCGAAAATGCCACGAGAGCCACGGGCAGGTGGCTCTCGCGGGGCGCGCGCGCGACGTGGTCAGTCGGCGATCGTGATCGCCGCGGTGGCGGCGCCGCGGCCGGTCGCGTCCTCGACGAGCGCGTGGACCCGCCGCGACGGCGGCACCGCGATCAGCTCGAACGGCTGGCCGCCCGGCCAACCCCAGCCGTCGCGCTCGCGCAGCTCGAGGAACGTGCCGCCCAGCGCCTCGCCGTCGTCGTCGACCAGCCGGACCGCGACCGCGCAGCCGTCGAGGTTGCGAGCGCGCACCGACAGCGCGGTGGCGGCGGCCCGGACCGTGCCGGCCGCGATCGCGCGCAGCGCGCCGTCGGGCTCGCGCACCACCAGCTCGACGTCGACCGCCGCCGCGACGTCGCCGATCGGCCGGGTCCGGCAGAACGATCGCGCGTCGCCGAGCGGATCGTCCTCGGTGCCGCAGCCGGCCGCGACCGCCGCGAGCGTCACCACCGCGAGCGCGGCGCGCCGCCGCCGCCGCGCCGCGACGATCAGCGCCGCCGCCAGCAGGCCGCCACCGAGGCCGCCGCCCGTCGACGACGCGCAGCCACCGCCCTCGCCGATCGGCTCGGCGTCGACCGCCGCCTCGCAGTCGAGATCGACGTCGCACGACGCCACGCACCGCGTGTCGAGATCGCAGCCGGGCACGTCGAGCCGCGCCACCTCGGCGTCGAGCCAGGTCCGCTCGAGATCGACCCGCGCCGAGGTGCCGCCGGTCGCGCACGCGTGGTCGCCGTGCGACGTCACCCCGACCAGCACCTCGCCGGCGCCGTCGTCGAGGAACGCCGGGCCCCCCGAGTCGCCGAAGCACGCGACCACGCCGTACTTGATCCACAGCGGCTCGAGGCCGAGCAACGTCGAGCCGCCGGTCAGCTTCGCGCTGTTGATGAAGACGTTCTCGGTGTCGGACACGCCGAACCCGACCATGCGCAGCGGCCGGCCCAGAAGGGTTTCGTCGAGGGGCGCAGCCGGCAGGCGGCTCGGCGTCACCGGCGCCGCCCGCGCCAGCTGGACCAGCGCGAGGTCGTGCTCGATCGGAGCGAGCTGCGCCGCGGGATGCGCGAGGAACGTGCGCACGGGGACGAACACGCCGTCGACCATCGGATCGGCGCCGAAGTACACCAGCACCGGCGCATCGGTGAGCACGCAGTGCGCCGCCGTCAGCACGACCCGCGGCGCGATCAGCGTGCCCGTGCAGTAGATGTTGCCGCGCGGGCCGGCCAGGCCGACCACCGCGGGGTCGACGGTGCGCGTCCCGTCGATGATGTGAGGCTCCTCGAGCGGCGCCGCCGGCGCCGCCGATGGCGCGACGACGATCGCGACGCCGACGCCCAGCGCCGCGAGCCTCACGTCTGCTTCCTCGGCCGGTTCCAGCGCGGCGCCGGATACTCGAGGTACGCGAGCCGCTTGGCCTCGCGCCGGACGTGCGACACCAGATCGAGCACGAGGCCGGTCACGCCGCACAGGACCGCATACAGGATCGCGCTCGGCCGCCCCGCCGCCACCGCGACCACCGCCAGCGCGACGCCGAGCAGCGAGAAGAACAGGAGCGGACGCTCGTTGCGCATCAGGTTCGTGATCGTGAGCAGGATGCGCCAGCCGTCGCGGAACGTGCGCAGCTTGCTGACCGACCCCGGCGGCCGCTCCTTGTAGTCGGTGTCGAGCTCGGCGACCGGCATCCGCATCTGCATCGCGTGGACGGTCAGCTCGGTCTCGATCTCGAACTCGCGCGAGAACGACGGAAAGCTCTTCACGAACCGCCGCGAGAACACCCGGTAGCCCGACAGCATGTCGACGATCTTCGCGCCGAACAGCGATCGCACGAGCCCGGTCAGCACCGCGTTGCCGAGGCGATGGCCGGCCCGGTACGCCGCCTGGTGGGTCTCGACTCGGCGGCCCACCACCATGTCGAGGTTGTCGACCAGCACGCGCTCGACCAGCTCGGGCGCCGCGGTCGCGTCGTAGGTGTCGTCGCCGTCGACCATCACGTAGATGTCGGCCTCGATGTCCTGGAACATGCGGCGGACCACGTTGCCCTTGCCGCGGCGATCCTCGCGCCGCACCTCGGCGCCGGCGAGGGCGGCGACCGCGGCGGTGTCGTCGGTCGACGCGTTGTCGTAGACGTAGACCGTCGCGGTCGGCAGCGCGGCGCGAAAGTCGGCGACGACCTTGGCGATCGCCGCGCCTTCGTTGAAGCACGGCACCAGCACCGCGATCTCGACTCCCGCGAGAGCCGATCGCGGACGCTCGCGACCTCGGACACCGATCGACACGACGTCGAGAGACCTGGATTGACGCATGACAATCGCGACTGCAACTCCGATGCCGCGCGCGATCGCGCTTGCAACCGCGTCACGCGCCACGCCGCTGTTCGCGCCAGCCGCTCATCGCGGCGCGACTGTTCGCTGGCGCCTCACACCCCGCGGCTGCTCCGACCGCTGCTAGGATGCGCGGCCATGACCACGCGCGATCATATCCTCGACTCGATCCTCGACGCCGTCGGCGAGACACCCATGGTCCGCCTCAACGCGGTCACGCAGGGCCTCGAGTGCGAGGTGGTCGCCAAGTGCGAGTTCATGAACCCGGGCGGCTCGGTGAAGGATCGCATCGGCGTGCGCATGCTGCTCGACGCCGAGCGGTCGGGGCGCATCAAGCCCGGCGACACGCTGATCGAGCCGACCTCGGGCAACACCGGCATCGGCCTCGCGCTCGCCGCCGCCGCGCGCGGCTACCGCGTCATCATCACGATGCCGGAGAAGATGTCGCAGGAGAAGCAGGTGGTGCTCGAGGCGCTCGGCGCCGAGATCATCCGCACCCCGACCGAGGCGGCGTGGGACGCGCCCGAGAGCCACATCGGCGTCGCCCGCCGCCTGCGCGAGGTCATCCCCAACTCGCACATCCTCGACCAGTACGCGAACCCGTCGAACCCGCAGGCCCACGACGAGGGCACCGCCCGCGAGATCCTCGATCAGACCGGCGGCAAGTTCGACGCGGTCGTGATGACCGCGGGGACCGGCGGCACGCTGTCGGGGGTCGCTCGCGTCGTGAAGCGCGAGGTGCCGCACGCGCTGGTGGTCGGCGTCGATCCCGAGGGCTCGATCCTGGCCGGCCCCGGCGAGATCAAGAGCTACAAGGTCGAGGGCATCGGCTACGACTTCATCCCCGACGTCCTCGACCGCACGCTGGTCGATCGCTGGATCAAGACCAACGACAAGGACTCGTTCCGCGTCGCCCGCCAGCTGATCCGCCAGGAGGGGCTCCTGGTCGGCGGCTCGTCGGGCTCGGCGGTGTGGGCGGCGCTGCAGATCGCGCGCGAGCTCGGCGCCGGCAAGCGCGTCGTCGTGATCCTGCCCGACTCGATCCGCAACTACCTGTCGAAGTTCGTCGACGATCGGTGGATGCGCCAGCAGGGCTTCCTCAAGTCCGACTGGGAGGTCGGCACCATCGCCGACGTCGTGCGCGCGCTCGGCCAGCGCGAGGTCATCTCGGTCGCCGCCGACGCCAAGGTCGGCACCGCGACCGCGCTGTTCAAGGATCGCGGCATCAGCCAGGTGCCGGTCCTCGATCAGGGCCGCCTCGCCGGCATCCTCACCGAGTCCGACGTGCTGCACGCGCTGGTCAGCGGCCGCGTCACCTCCGACACCATCGTCGCCGAGGTCATGGTCCGCAAGGTGTCGACCGTCGCGATGCACGCGTCGTCGAGCGAGCTGCCGACGATCTTCGAGCGCGGCGAGGTCGCGCTGGTCACCGACTCCGACCGCCGCGTCCTGGCGCTCTTGACGAAGATGGATCTGATCGAGATGCTCGCGGCGCGGCGCCGCCTGAGCTAGTCAGTCAATCCGTCACGAGGAGTGGCCACCACGACTCGATCGGATCCGCGATCGCGGCTACGTTCCGACCATGGCGAATCGCACGGGTCTGGTGGTGGTCATGGCGCTCGCAGGGTGCTCGTTCTCGGGGAAGCTCAACGGGACGGGGCCGTCGGGAACCCCGACGCCGTCGAGCAGCACGGCGGCTGCGTCGACGGTGGCGCCGACGCCCGCGCCGTCGGGTGGCGGCAAGCTGATCGTCCCGTCGTTGATCGGTCAGACCGCCGCGCAGGCCGAGGCGACCTTGCGCGCGGCCGGCTTCACGATCCCGCGCGTGGAGATCGTCAAAAACTACTGCGCGCACGACGACGACACCAAGATGGTCGCGAAGGACACCGTCTGCGAGCAGGAGCCGCGCGCCGGCCGCGAGCACCAGCCGCGCATCCTCTCCCTGCGGCTGACCCTCGAGCGCGATACCTACGAGCACGGCCTGGTCGGCCACTCCAGCGAGTGGCGGCGCATGCCCGACCTCGACGGCAAGCCGCTCGACGTCGCCCGCACGATCCTCGCTCGCGCCAGCCTGCCGCTCGCCGAGCAGTTCGACATCGTCGAGGTCGACGAGGCCGTCTGCCAGCCCGCGCAGATCTGTCGCACCGAGCCCGCCGCGCGCGCGCGCAAGGTCCTCTGGCGCAAGGGCCGCATCTACGTCGGCAAGGTCAAGCCCGCCGCGCCGCCGACCGCGCCGACGCCGGCCCCCGGCGACACGTTCTTCTGATCGGACCGCGAGGAGAGGAGGTCGCCCATGCTCAACATCAGCCACCGCATCCACTGGCTGGTTGCCGCGCTCGCGCTCGGCCTGGTCTGCACCCCCGCGCACGACTCGCGGGCCGACGACGCCGACCGGCGCAAGGAGCTGATGGCGCGCATCGAGGACAAGCTCGAGGAGGCCGCCGACTCGATGGAGGACGTCGCCAGCGACTCGGGCACGCGCTCGATCGATCGCGTGCGCGAGCTCGTGGCCGAGGCCCGGCGCTACGCCGACGAGCTCGAGAAGGTCGCCGGCGACGACCGTGACGCCAAGAAGCTCGCCGAGGAGTTCGACGACCACGCCGAGGATCTGTTCGAGTCGCTGGTCGCGCTGCGCGCGCTCAAGCAGGACCAGAACCACGCGGTGCCGATCGCGACGATGTGCACCGAGCGCGACCAGGAGCTGACGCGGCTGGCGCGCCAGTACGCCGACCCGAGCGACCCCGACGGCCTGACCGAGCTGCCCAAGGAGGCGGCGCGGCTGCAGGAGGTGACCAAGCGATCGATCGACGACGCCCACCGCACCGACGACAAGCTGGAGGATCTGGCCGACGCCGCCGACGACTTCTCGGCCGACGGCCATTGGCGCGCGCTCGATCGCGCCGAGGACGAGGCGGCGAAGCGGATCTACGAAGCGGCGCACCAGGGCGAGGCGGTCGCCGAGAAGGCGTGCGCGAACCTGATGAAGGGCGTCGAGCACCCGGAGGTGAAGGAGGCGCTCACCAAGCTCGGCTCCAGCGCCGGCGGCCGCAAGGCGATCATCGACGACCTGATGAAGACCACGCGAGAGCTGGCCTCGACCCTGGACGCGCTGCCCGGTGACTCGGGTATGGGCTACGTCGACCGCGCCAAGACCCACGTCGCCGATCTGGCGCGCGGCGTCGACGGCCTCGGCCGCGTGACCACGACCGACCGGGACACCAAGCGCATTCTCGAGAAGTGGCCCGCGATCGTCGCCGACGCGCGCGAGGCGCTGGTCGGGATCGAGGAGCTGAAGCAGTTCCAGCACGTGCTCGATCCGCTGCCCGATCGCTGCAAGGAGAGGGAGCGCGGGCTCGACGACTTCATCGCCCAGAACGGCGACGACGCCGACGGCCTCGACACCATCCCGAGCTACGCCGCCGGCGTCGGCGTGACCATCGAGGCCGGGCTCAAGACCGCGAAGGAGCGCCTGTCCAAGATGGCCGCGGCCCAGGAGCGCGCCAAGGACTTCGAGAGCAGCGAGGGCCCGTGGTCGGAGGTGCAGTCGGCCATGGGTGCCGCGGCGCGCAAGATGTACGAGGGCTTCGAGGACAAGGAAGAGGAGACCGTGGCGGCGTGCCAGTACCTCGCGCAGGGCGACGAGCACCCCAAGGTCAAGACCGCGCTCGACAAGCTGCGCGCCCACTCGGGATCGGCGATCGACGTGCTGACTCGCGACGTCAACCAGTGGGTCGAGAAGTCGAAGGCGACCTACCGCCTCGACTGCGACGCGATGCAGAAGCTGTGGAGCGCATACTGCAGCGTCGACTACGAGGAGGGCGAGGACGCCGAGGACGATCCCGCCGCGCGGGTCGCGAGCGACGAGCAGAGCGCGATGCGCGGCGCGATGAAGCCGCTGATCGATCAGCTCGACGATCTGCAGCGGCGCGTCGCGGCGCTCGCCAAGAAGAAGGACACCAAGGACCGCGCGACCGCGCTCGGCCAGGACGTGGCGAAGGAGGCCGAGCGGCTGCGCCGCATGTACCCGAGCGACACCTGGCGCGGCGTCAACGATCCGCTCAAGTTCTACGCCGCCGAGTTCGGCAAGGCCGCGCATCGGCGCAAGACCAGCGAGTTCCGCTGCGACGTCCACGACGTGACGTTCGACGGTGGCGGCCGCAAGCGCCCCGACTGCATCCGGGCGTCGGACTGCACGATCTGGGAGTTCAAGCCGAACAACGCGAAGGCGATGTCGGATGGCGAGGACCAGCTCAAGACCTACGTGACCTTCGTGACCGCGTACTATCAGAAGCTGCTCGACCGGAACGAAGACCCGGACAGCGATCATGGCGGCAGTTCTTTCATGAAGGCGCTCCACGACAACGGCTGCATCCAGGACAAGAAGGTCAAGCTCAAGACCAACCCGGCGGCCTACGAGATGTGCGAGAAGAAGTACTGGTGTGTCGAGAATTAGCGAACGTGCTTGTCGCGCCTGGTACCTCTGGTCGGCGACGAAGGCCGAGCATCCAGCCGCGCTGTTCGAGGAAGTGATTGGCTTCTTCGATGCGCTCGCCGTGCCTCCCGCCGAGCTGCGCGTGACCCGCAGCCCGGCGGAGGTCAAGCGTCGCAAGTTCACGCCGCGGGCTCTGCTGGCTGCCGCGGCTGACGCCGATACCCAACGAGTCATCGTCATGAGCAGCGGCGATGTGCCCTCGGTGGAGGTCGAAGTGTACTTGGCGGATCACAAGGGCTACGAAGAGTTCAGCCAACACCGCGTCTTCAAGGTGTTGGTCCATGCCGCCCTCGATGCCGCGACTCCGGGATGGACGCTTCTGACCGCTGCGACGAGGCACTACCGCGTCGTTCATGGAGCGGATCTTCTGTCTCCCGGACGGTCGGCGGCGGTCGCGGAGGTGAACCTGATCTCGAATGCGTCGCTGCCACCCGCACTGGTGAAACGCATCGCCTTCGACGCGATGCACGTGCGCCAGGCCCACGAGACGCTGCGCCGCCTCTACCCGGTCACGATCATCGGCCCCGACATCTGGGCGAAGCTCCCGCCGCTACCCGCCGTCGAGCCGGCCCCGATCGTGACCGACCTCGGCAACTGCAAGGTGCTGACTGCCTGGCCGGAGCTGTGCGATCCGCGCGACCCCGCGTTCCTGCGCGGCACCGTCGCGCTGCGCTCGTGGCTGTGGCCGCACACGATCCAGAACCCGGCCGACCACGTCGACGAGGATCCGTACGAGTACGGGCAGGGGTGAACCACCATGATGATCCCCGACGCCGCGCCGCCGCTCGCGATCTACTGCAGTCCTTATGGCGGCCTCGGCCTGAAGACCAAGAGCTTCGTCGCGGCGCGCGCGCGCATCGATCGCCTGCTCGCCGCGTCGGTCGACGTCGTCCCTGATCAGGCGTCGCTCGCGGTGATCGAGCCGTGCAGCCGCGCGCTGGCCGAGCGGCTGGCCGGTCCGCTCGAGCGCGACGTCGCGATGCGCGGCGGCGGCGACCGCGGCGATCTCGCCGCCGTCGTCGCGAGCGAAGCGCACGCCCACGATCCCGTCGCCGCCGAGGCGTGGCAGCGCTTCGGTGTGCCGACCAAGGCCAGCGTGCATCAGAGTCGTCCCGCGTTCTTCGTCGAGTGGCAGTGGCCCGTCGCCGACGACCCCGCGCGGGTCACGCAGCAGATCGACGCGTGGGCGCCGTTCGTCGCGCAGCACGACCAGCTGATGAAGGACGACTACGCGCCGCGGCTGCACCTGCGGGCGATCTGGGACCACCGCCTGCGACTGCCCAGCGGCGTCGTCGGCGCGCCGTATCCACCGTCGCGGATCCACGCCACGCTGAGCGGTCGCCACGCGTCGGCGTTCCTCGATCTGGTGCTGCCGCACCAGGCCGCGACCGCCGCGTTCCTCGCCGACTACCAGGCGGTGAACGCGATCCTCGGCATGACCGTACCGCTGCGCGGCTTCAAGCTGTGCGCGCCCAAGAAGCGCGGCCCCGGTCGCGCCTATCACCGCCTGCCCGGCTAGGCTGCGCCATGGCTCGCCGCTCGTCGTCGCACGCTCACGCTCCTGGCTCCGGTCGCGCGACGATCCGTCGCCTGGTCAAGCCGCCGTACCATGTGGTGCGGCTCGGGCCGATCGACACCGACGAGGGACCCGCGTCGATGTACGTCGCGATCGCGGGCGACGAGCTGATGGAGCCGGTCGTCGCCGAGGACGACGCCACCGGCCTCGCCGGGGTCGTGGCCGCGGCCGGCACCGGGCCGCGCACCTGCGACGAGGCGCTCGTCGAGGCGGGCGCCGCCCTCGGCTTCCGCGTCGGCGAGACGCCCGCGTGGGCGGTGCCCGCGATCGCCGCGATCGCCGCGCGCCTGCACAACGCGTTCACCGTCGGCGCCGAGGTCGCCGCCGCGGCGTGGGACGATCTGCTCGACGCGCTGGCCGGCTTCGTGTGGAACGCGCCGTGGGAGATGTGGGGCGACGGCGATCGCATCGTCGTCGAGCTCGCGATCGACGGCGCTGCCGCGCAGCGCTTCGATGCCACCGTGCTCGGCTCGACGGGCGAGACCTTCGGGCTCGCGCTCTACCCCGGGCCCGGCGGCGTCGAGCGCGCCGAGGCCGCGATCGACAGCGGCGACCTCGCGCAGCTGCAGCGCGTCCCCAGCGTCGTCGTGACCCTCGACCGCGAGCCCGCGTGGGTCGCCGCCGCCGTCGACGCCGCCTTCGGCACCGCCGCCGCGCCCCACCTCCGCACCCAGGACACCGACGGTCAGCGCCCCGCCACCGCCGCCGATCTCCACGCCCTCGCCGCCGCCATGTGCGCCATCGCCGCGCTGTCGCCGTGGGTCCCCGAGGTCACCCTCACCCGCGCCGTCCCCGACGCCCCCACCGTCCGCGCCACCG
>JAYTAJ010001068.1:0-2783 GCA_043737575.1 Myxococcales bacterium
CCCGACGTCGCTCGCATCACGCTCGGCCGCGCCCTCGAGATCGATCCCGGCTACCGCCCCGCGCTCCACGCCCTCGCCGACGTCGCCCGCGCCCGCGGCCAGCGCGCCGAGCTCGGTGACGCGCTCGCCGCGGTCGCGACCTCGGGCGGCGACGACGGTGACAGCGCCCGCGATCGCGCCGCCGCCGCGATCGAGCTGGCCGAGCTGATCTCGTCCGATGCCGACGGCCTGTTCGCGCCCGCCTGGCGCGAGCGCACGATCGCGATCCTCGAATCCCTCGGCGCCAGCGTCGGCGGTCCCGCCCTCGCCGCCGCCGCCGAGCGCCTCCGCGCCCCGCCCGCCCCACTGTCGCGCAGCGCCGCGCCGCGCCACGACGCCGCCGAGCTGGCCCGCGCCGCCGGTCGCCTCGACGAGGCCCGCGCGCTTTTGTCAACGCCCGCCGCCGCGGGCGATCCTGGCGCGCTCCGCGATCTCGCCGACGTCTGCGCCGAGCTCGGCGACTGGGACGCCTGCGCCCAGGCCCTCGCCGCCCTCGCGGGCGCCCGCGTCGAGCCGCCGCTCCACGGCCACCGCCGCGCCGAGGTCCTCCTCGAGCTCGCCGACGTCTTCTACGATCGCATCGGCGACATCCCGCGCGCCCGCGCGACGATGCGCGAGGCCGCCGAGGCCCACGGCCCGTCGGCGCGCCGCGACGCGACCTTGCGCCTGCTCGCCGCCGAGGCCTCGTCCGCCGACGATCACGGCGACGCCGCCAACGCGTACACCGCGATCACGCCCGAGCGCCGCACCACCGCCGACGTCCTCGCGCTCGCCACCGCGTGGCAGCGCCGCGGCAACGAGACCCGCGCGATCGCCACGCTCGAGGAGGTCGAGGCCGCGGGCCGGCTGTCCGACGAGGGCGGCATGCTGCTGTTCGCGCTGCACCAGGAGCGCCGCCGCAAGGGCGACCTCGCCGCCGCTCTCGAGCGCGGCGCCACCTCGGTGCCGCCCCACGAGGCCCGGGCCCGCCTCACCGACGCCCTCGGCCTCTACCGCGACGCCCTCGGCGACGCGACCGGCGCCGCCCGCATGGAGGCCGCACTCGCCGCGCTGCCACCCGCGCCGCCGCACCCGACCAGCGCCGCGCCCGCCCACGCCGCGCCGCGCCGCCGCAACGCCCGGCCGACCGAGATGGAGCGCCTCGCCGAGGCCGCCGCCGCCGGCGGTGATCACAAGGCCGCCGCCGATCTCTACGCCGACGCGATCGCCGCGCGGGTCCGCGCCGGCAGCGATCCGATGGCGCTGCCCGCCGCGATCGAGCGAGTCCGCGCCGCCGCCCGCGCCGCCGGTCACGCCGACGCGCTGGTCCGCGCGCTGTTCGCGGTCGCCGCCCGCGCGCCCAAACCTCTCGCCGTCGATCTGTACCGCGAGGCCGCGACCACCGCGCGGGTCGATCTCGGCGACGAGGCGATCGCATGCGACGCGCTGATCCGCGCCCATCGCCTCGCGCCCGGCGACGGCGAGCTGGTCGCCGCCCTCGCCGACGCCCTCGAGGCCGAGGGAGATCTGGTCCGACTCGCCGACGTCTACGAGCGCGCCGCCGCGCACTCGGCTGGCAGCGAGCGGGCGCGCTGGCTCCTCGCGCTGGCGCTGCTCGCCCGCGACAAGCTCGGCGATCCGGTCCGCGCCCGCACCCACCTCGACGCCGCGTACACGATCGCGCCCGAGCTGCCGACGATCTGGATGCCGCTGGCCGACGCCCGCATCGCCGATGACGACGTCGCGGGCGCCCACGAGCTGTACGAGCGCGTCGCCGCGTCGGTCGCGCTCGATCCGACCACGCGGGCCTGGGCCACCGAGCGCCTCGCCGCCCTCGAGCGCGCCGAGGGCGTCACCGCGGGCGAGATCGCCCACGTCGGCTCGGGCCCCGTCGCCCGCACCCGCACCGCGCCGCTCGGCTCCAACGGCGCGAGCGCGTCCCACGAGCCGACCGTCGTCGACGGCGCGCCCGTCGAGCCCGCGCCCCCCAACCTCGACACCCGCCGCATCACGCTGCGCGGCCTCACCGCGCTGCGCCAGCCCCGCGAGGGCGCCGACCTGCCCGAGCTCGAGCGCGAGCTGCGTCTCGGCGCCGAGCTCGCCGCGACCCAGCAGCTCGACGCCGCGATCGCGCGCTACGAGGCCGCGAGCCTGCTCGCCGCGCCTGGCGATCAGCGCGCCCTGGTCGCCCTCGAGGCGCTCCACGATCAGCGCGGCGATGGCGAGGCGGTGTCCGACGTGATCGGCCGTCAGATCGTCGCGACCGCCGAGCCGCGACCGCGGGCCCGGCTGTGGTGGCGCCGCGCCCAGCTCTACCGCGACGTCCTCCACCGCGAGGCCGACACCTACCGCTGCCTCAAGGAGGCCCACGCCTGCGACCCCGACGATCTCGACATCGCGTACGAGCTGCGCGCGGTCGCGATGGCGCGCGGCGAGTGGGCGCTGACCGCCGAGCTGCTCGGCCACGAGATCGCCAGCGCGCCGACCTCGCGCGATCGCGGCGCGCTCCACCTCGAGCTCGCCCTCGTCTTCGACGAGAAGTTGCTCGATCCCGACGCCGCGCGCCGCCACTACGAGGCCGCGCTCGCCGACGATCCCACCATCCCCGCGGTGCCGCGCCCGCTCGCGCGCATCTACGAGCTGGCCGGCCGCTACCGCGACGCCGCGACGATGCTCGAGGCGGCCGCGCGCCTCGCGCCGACCACCGAGCGCGCCGCGCTGCTCGCCCGCGCCGCCGCCGACGCCGCGCGGTCCGGCGAGCGCGC
>JAYTAJ010001069.1:0-6361 GCA_043737575.1 Myxococcales bacterium
TCGTGAAACAGGATGACCTCGCCCGGCCGCACCACCTCGGGGCGGCAGCGGTGGGCGATCACCTCGGCGGTCGAGCCGTCGTGATCGAGGCTGTCGAGCGACCACAGCGCGACCACGTAGCCCGACGCGATCATCGTCGAGACGTCGAGCGCGCCGATGGTGCCGTGGGGCGGCCGCACCCACGCGCCGTGCGGCATCCGCCCGATCGCGCGCGACATCGACGCCAGCTCGTCGCGCAGCGCCAGCGGCCGCAGCTCGGTGAAGCGCTTGTGGTAGTAGCCGTGGCCCGCGAGCTGGTGACCACCGCGCAGGTAGTCGTTGACGATCGCCGGGCGCTCGTCGATCCACGCGCCCATCACGAAGAACGTCGCCGGCACGCCGTGGTCGGCGAGCAGCTCGAGCATGCGCGTCGTCAACCGATGCGGCCCGTCGTCGAACGTCAGCGCGATGCGGCGCGGCGTCGCCGGCCCGCGCCACACCAGCCGGCCTCCCGTCGCTCGCTGCAGCACCGGCCGGGCGGCCTGCTTGGCGAGCGAGCGCAGGTTCATCGTCTCTGGTTACCCCCTCGCTGCGGCGCAGACAAGCGCGCCGCGGCTACAATGCGGACCGTGCTCGCGCCGCGTGACGTCGTGGTGTTCTTCGCGCGGCCGGCGGCGCTCGCCCGCGCCGATCACCGCGCCGCGGCGCTGGCGATCCTCACCGACGACGAGCGCGCGCGGCTCGATCGCTTCCGCTTCGATCGCGATCGCGACGTCGCGCTGGCGTCGCGTGCGCTGCAGCGACGCGCGCTGTCGTGGTGCGTCGAGACCATCGCGCCATCGGCGTGGCGGTTCACCGCCGGGCCCGACGGCCGGCCCCACATCAGCGCGCCGCCACTCGCCCCGCCGCTGTCATGGAACGTCGCCAACACCCTCGGGCTGGTCGGCTGCGCGGTGACCCGCGACGGCGCGCTCGGCCTCGATCTCGAGCCGCGCCGCGCCGACGCGCCCGCCGAGATCGTCGACAGCCACTTCGCGATCGCCGAGCGCGCCGCGCTGCGCGCCCTCGCCGCCGCCGATCAACCACGCCGCTTCGTCGAGCTGTGGACGCTGAAGGAGGCCTACCTCAAGGCGCGCAGCGTCGGCCTGGCACTGCCGCTCGATCGCCTCGCCTTCGATCCGTCGACCACGCCGCCCGGCTTCGCGACCGATCCCTCGCTCGCCGACGATCCGGCGCGCTGGCAGCTCGCGCAGTGGTGGCCGACCGCCGAGCACGTCGCCGCCATCTGCGTGCAGCGCGGCGACGCGCCGCGGACGATCGTCGAGCGCTGGGACGGGTAGCCGCGTCTAGCCGCGGCGCTTCAGCGCCCGCCGCAAGAGCTGCACGAAGTCGCGCGTCGTCGTCGGCGCCAGCACCAGCGCCGCCGGGATGTAGCTCACCACGCCGACCGCGATCTCGATCGGCACCAGCAGCGCCACCGACGTCACGCCCAGCGCGCCCAGGCCGTGACGCGCGCCGATCACCGCCGCGACCATCACGCCGCACGCCGCCAGCGGCCGCACGAACGCGCCGATCATCGGCAGCGCCGGGATGCGATCGGTCCGGATCACGAACCCGATCGTCACCATCGCCTGCACGCCGAACGCGATGCCGACCGACGCCGCGGTCCACACCGGCCCCAGCCGCGAGAACCCGACGATGCAGCCGAACAGCAGCACCAGCTTCAGGCCCTCGAGCAGCATCATCGGTCGCGTCCGCGAGTAGCTCGCCAGGTACGCGCCGGTCGCCCACGTCATCGGCCGCACCACCGACAGCACCGACAGCACCGTCAAGAGCGGCGCCACGCCCTGCCACTCGTCGTTGAGGATGAGCCGGACCAGCGACGGCGCCACCGCGCCCAGCCCGATCGCCAGCGGGAACACCGCGAGCGCCATCAGCGCCGTCGACCGCACCAGCGCCGCCTTGCGCTCGTCGGGCCCCAGCCCCGCCATCGCCGGCAGCAACACGCCCGACATCTGCTCGCCGACCTGCACCGCCGGGATGTCGGCGAGGTTGTAGGCCATGTTGTAGAAGCCGACGACGCGCGGGCCGAAGTACGCGCCGAACGCGAGGTTGTCCCAGTACCGCGTCGCGAAGTTGAAGATCTGCGCGACCCCGAGCGGCCCGCCGAAGCGCAAGATCTCGCGGACGCGGTCCCACCGCCACGGCGTCGGTCGCAACCAGCCAAGGCCGGTCGCGCGCACGATCAGCGCCGTCGCGACCGTCGACTGCACGATGTTGCCGACGACGATCGCCTGACCGCCCAGCTCGGTCGTCGCCGCCAGCGTCACCGCGGTGATCGTGAACATCAGCTCGCCGCTGCCGTTGGCGATCGCCAGCTCGCGAAAGCGCATCTCGCGCGCCAGGATCTTGTCGGCGATCGCACCGACGCGGCGGATCAGCACCGCGAGCGTCAGGCCCGGCAAGAAGCTCGCGAGGTGCGGCGCCTTGAACAGCGGCGCGAACAGCGCGCCCGTGCCCGCGATCGCACACAGCCCGACGAAGCCGAAGGCGAAGTTCACCACCGCGACGTGATAGGTCTCGTCGTCGCCGCGCGGCCCGTGGACGACCATGTACTGGTTGAAGCCCCAGTGCGAGACCCAGTTCATCGTCTGCGCGATCACCGCCGCCGCCGACACCTCGCCGATCAGCTCGGGCGCCAGGAGCCGCGTCATGTACAGCGTGCCGATCAGCCCGATGACGCGTGCGCCGACGCTGGCGCCGACGCTCCAGATCGCGCCGACCGTGGCCTGCCTGCCGACCGACACGTTACCGGGTGTGCTCGAGCAGCCACGCGAACACGTCGAAGCCGTGATCGCCCGCGTAGCTCGCGTTCCACGCCTGACCGTTGTGACCCACGCCCGGCAGCATCGTGAGCACCGCGTCGGCGCGCGGCGGCTGCGGACACGCGATGAGGCTCGTCATCGGCAGCCGCGAGAAGTCCGGCAAGGTGCCGCCGTTGGTGTCGGCGTCGCCGTGGATCGCCCAGATCGGCATGCGGCCCAGCGCGCACATGTGCTGGCTCCACGCGCCGCGCCAGTCGCCCGAGATCCCGACCACCGCCGCGACGTCGGTCGTCAGCACGTGCGTGCGCAGGTACGCCGCGATGCCGATCGATCCACACGACAGCCCGGTGAGGTAGATGCGCGACGCGTCGACGTTGTAGTGGGCGCGGGCCCAGGTCAGGAACGCCGTGATGCTCGCCGCGCTCGGACAGTTGCTCGCCTGCTGCGGCGACAGCACGATGAACGGTCGCTCGCGCGGCCACTCGTCGCGCGCGATCAGCCGCGGCGGACCGTTGCCGAGCACCTCTTGCAGCGCCGCCTCGCTGCCGTTGCCGTTCTCGCCGAGGCCGTGGAAGAACACCAGCAGCGGCTTGCCCGGCCCCGACGCCGCGTAGCCCGGCGGCAGGTACTCCCAGAACCCCTGCGGCGCGCGCTGGTAGCCGATCGGCCGCACCGTGTGCGAGTCCGACGCGAAGAACGGCCCGGCGTCGATCTCGATCGCGTCGATCGCCATCGCGTCGACCGCGGCATCGCCGACCGCGCCGTCGATCACCGCCGCGTCGACGTCCGTCGCCGGCGTGTTGTGACAGCTCGCGAGGATCACCAGCGCCGCACCGAGGACTATCGATCGCATCGCGCCATGCTACCGCGTCCACACGCCCGATCGGCCGCCGCGCTTGGCCTCGAGCTGGATCGGCCCGATCACCATCCCGCGATCGATCGCCTTGCCCATGTCGTAGATCGTCAGCGCCGCCGCCGCGACCGCGGTCAGCGCCTCCATCTCGATGCCCGTGCGATCGAACGCGCGCACCGCCACCAGGATCGTCACTCGATCCTCGAGCACGTCGAGCTCGACGTCGACGCCCGTCACCCGCACCGGATGACACAGCGGGATCAAGAGGTGGGCCTGCTTGGTCGCGCTGATCGCCGCGATGCGCGCCACCGCCAGCGCATCGCCCTTGCCCAGCGCGCCCGCGCGCAGCTGGTCCGCCGTCGTCGACGCCATGCGGATCTCGCCCGACGCGATCGCCTCGCGCGCCGTCTCCGGCTTGGCGCCGACCTCGACCATCCGGGCCTGACCGCGGGCGTCGACGTGCGTCAGCGCCGCCGCCTTCGGCTTCGGCTTCCTCGGGTTTGCAGCGCGCGTCACTCGACCGTGACGCTCTTCGCCAGGTTGCGCGGCTGATCGATGTCCGTGCCCTTGAAGTCGGCGACGTAGTACGCCAGCAGCTGCAGCGGCACCACCGCCAGGATCGGCTGCAGCTCGATCGCCACGTCCGGGATCAGCACCACCTCGTCGGCGACGCCGCCGATGTCGTTGTCGCCGCGGGTCGCGATCGCGAGGATCTTGCCCTGGCGCGCCTTCACCTCCGACAGGTTCGACACCACCTTCTCGTAGTTCGGCCCGCGCGGCGCCAGCACCACGACCGGCAGGTGCTCGTCGATCAGCGCGATCGGCCCGTGCTTCATCTCGCCCGCCGCGTAGCCCTCGGCGTGGATGTACGAGATCTCCTTCAGCTTGAGCGCGCCCTCGAGCGCGATCGGATGCTGCGCGCCGCGGCCGAGGAACAGGAAGCCCGTCGCCTGACCGTAGCGTCGCGCCAGCACCTGGAGCTGCGCGCTGTGATCGACCACGTCCTTCATGCGGCTCGGCAGCTGGACCAGCTCGGCCAAGAGCTCGCGCGCCCGCGGCGCCGTCAGCTTGCCGTTGCGGCGGCCCAGGTAGATCGCGAACAGCACCATCGACACCAGCTGCGTCGTGAACGCCTTCGTCGACGCCACGCCGATCTCCGGACCCGCGTGGGTATAGAAGGCGTAGTCCGCCAGCCGCGGGATCGACGACTCCAGCACGTTGGAGATCGCCAGCACCTTGGCGCCCTTGCCCTTGGCCTCGCGCACCGCCGCCATCGTGTCCGCGGTCTCGCCCGACTGGCTCACCGCGACCACCAGATCGCCCGGCCCCACGATCGGATCGCGGTAGCGAAACTCCGACGCCAGCTCGACCTCGACCGGGATGCGCGCGAGCGCCTCGATCAGGAACTCGCCCACCAGCGACGCGTGATACGAGGTGCCGCACGCGATGAAGATGATGCGCTTCACCGACGGCACGTCGATCTTGACGTCGTCGAAGTTGACGTCGTCGTGCTCGAGATCGATGCGGCCCACCAGCGTGTCCGTCATCGCCCGCGGCTGCTCGTGGATCTCCTTCAGCATGTAGTGCTTGAAGCCACCCTTCTCGGCCTGCTGCGCCGACCAGGTGATCGTCTTCGGCTCGCGGGTCTTCGGCTTGCCCTCGAAGTCGGTGATCGTGACGCTCTTCGGCGTCACCGTCACGATCTCGCCCTCCTCGATGAACAGGATGCGCCGCGTCTCCGACAAGATCGCCGTCACGTCCGACGCGATGAAGTTCTCGCCGTCGCCCAGCCCCACCACCATCGGCGACGCGTTCTTCGCCGCCACCAGCGTCGTCGGATCCTTGTCGTCCATCACGACGAACGCGTAGGCGCCGTGGACCTTGCCCAGCGCCGCCCGCACCGCCGTCGTCAGATCCGTCGCGCCCGCCTTCATCGCGCGGTCGATCAGGTGCGCGAACAGCTCCGTGTCCGTCTCCGAGCTGATCTTCGCGCCGCTCGCCACCAGCTCCTGACGCAGCGCCAGGTGGTTCTCGATGATGCCGTTGTGGATGACGCTGATCGATCCGACCTTGTGCGGATGCGCGTTCTCATCCGACGGTCGCCCATGCGTCGCCCACCGGGTATGGCCGATGCCGATCGTCCCCGGGGCCGGCTCGGTCAGGAGCTTCGCCTCCAGGTTCGCCAGCTTGCCGCGGCACCGCACCACCCGGCTCGCGCCGTCGGACCAGACCGAGACGCCCGCCGAGTCATAGCCTCGGTACTCGAGCCGCCGCAGCCCGCCAACCAGCAGCGGCGTCGCCTGTCGCGCGCCCACGTATCCAACGATGCCGCACATCGGTTACTCCACGTCGTCAGGGGGGATCGTGTCGTCGGCCTCGTCGTCTTCGACCTCCGCGTCGAAGTCCTCCGCATCGGGGACCTGGAACGCATACACCGGCGAGCTCACCGGCAGCTTGCCGCCCGGCTTCGGCCCACAAGCCGCCGCGCCGAGGAGCATCACCATCGCGAGGAAGATCGATCGACTCATGAGCCGTTGCATCCGCGCACACTAGCACGCCGCATGCCGCCGCCGCCTCGCCTCGCGCGCGTAACCTCGCCCCCTTTCCGCCCCACCGCCGCGCGCTCCCGTCGCACCGCCCGCACACCGAGCGCCCCTGCCTCTGGGCCGATGTGCGCCCTCGCATCGCCTCCCGGCCACCGCAT
>JAYTAJ010001070.1:0-2782 GCA_043737575.1 Myxococcales bacterium
GCAGCTCCAGCGCGGGGTGGCTGTAGCCCTGGCCGCGCGCGGGCGCGAACGGCAGCACCCGACGCTTGCCCCAGTGCGCGGTGTCGGCGATCGCGAACGCCTGCAGATCGGGCGAGCCGTTCCACAGCTCGCTGCGGACCCGCACGCCGGGGTCGCACCGCCGCAGCTCGTAGCGGGTCGCGACCTTCACCTCGGGCCGACCGTCGAGGTGGCCGCGCACGATCACGGCGACGTAGGCCGGCGAGCGATCGACCTGCTCGATCCGATCGTAGGCGAAGGCGTCGTCGGGCAAGAGGCCGGCGAGCTGGTAGAGGATCGTCAGATCGTCGGCGCCGCCGACCGGGCCGAGGTCGATCAGGTTGCCGCCGGTCGGCGCCAGATCGTGAGGCGCGTCGATCGCGGTGACGACCGCGGTGACGACGCCGTTGGAGATCACCCGATCGGCGTCGCTGCCCTGGCCGCGGGTCAAGCGCAGCGACGGCGGCGCGGCGCCGAGCGATCCGACGTGCAAGGTCGACGTCTCGCACGTGAACGCGAGGCGCTCGCACGGCGCGGTCGCCTCGCAGTCGCCGTCGAGGCAGCTCGGGCCCGAGCACGCGGGCGCGAGCGGCGCCAGCGCGGCGATCGAGGCGACGACGATCGCGCGGCGCGGCAACACGCCTCGATGCTACACGCGTTGCAGTTGCGAGCGCGCCGCGCCGCGCGCAAGCTCGCGCGATGCGCGCCTGGCGAGTCCACGACTACGGCCCCTACCGCGACGTCTTGCGCCTCGAGGATGACGCGCCCGCGCCGACCGCCCCCGACGGCGGCGCGGTGATCGACGTCGCCGCGGCCGGCTTGAACTTCCCCGACCTGCTCGCGATCGCCGGGCAGTACCAGGTGCGGGCGCCGCTGCCGTTCACGCCCGGCCTCGAGGCCGCGGGCGCGATCGCCGCGGTCGGTCACGGCAGCCGCCACCGCATCGGCGATCGCGTGATCGCGTTCACGCCCTGGGGCGCGTTCGCCGAGCAGCTCGCGGTGCCCGACGCCGCGATCCTGTCGTGGCCCGACGGCCTCGACGCCGCCGAGGCCGCGAGCTTCCTCGTCACCTACCAGACCAGCTACTTCGCGCTGGTCCGCCGCGCCCAGCTCGTCGCCGGCGAGACCGTCCTCGTGCTCGGCGGCGCCGGTGGGGTCGGCCTCGCCGCGATCCAGCTCGGCAAGGCGCTCGGCGCCCGGGTGATCGCGGTCGCCGGCGGCACCGACAAGATCGTCGCGTGCGAGCGGGCCGGCGCCGACGCGGTGATCGATCACCGCACGTCGGACTTCGTCGCCGAGGTCGCGCGCCTCACCGCCGGCCGCGGCGTCGACGTCGTCTACGATCCGGTCGGCGGCGACACCACCGATCGCGCGATCAAGACGCTGGCGTGGGAGGGCCGCCTGATCGTGATCGGCTTCGCGTCGGGGACCATCCCGGCGGTGAAGCTCAACCGCGTGCTCTTGAAGAACATCGCGATCGTCGGGCTGCACTGGGGCCAGTACTTCGAGCGCGACCCGCAGCAGATCGTCAGCGCCCACGCCGCGCTGGGCGCGCTGGTCGCGGCCGGCCGCATCCGGCCGGTGGTGTCGCGGACCCTCGACTTCGACCAGCTACCGCTCGGCCTCGGCGCCCTCGAGGCCCGCGCCAGCATCGGCAACCTCGCGCTCGCGGTGCGCTGATCGCGCGCGGCCTACCAGCCGAGGTTGGTGCCGAGCTCGAACAGCACGACGTCGGTGAACGCGGTGTCGCCGGACTTGATGAGGCGCAGCGCCCCGGAGATCTTGGCGTCGTGACCGAAGCCGTAGTAGGTCCCACCGACGGTGATCTCCTGCTGGTCCTTCGCGACGATGTCCGAGGTCCGGGAGTCGTTGACGAGCGCGTAGCGCGCGACCGCCTGGAACTTCTTGGTCAGCATGTGGCCGACCTGGACGTGGAAGCCGACCAGCGACAGCTCCGCGTCGGCGACGCCGCTGTCGGCATCGCTCTTCTGATCCGTCATCGCGTAGAGCCCACCGGTCGTCGAGAAGCCATTGGCCTTGACGATGTAGTCGGCCTCGACCTTCTGGTTCGACTTGTGGTCCTCGTCGAAGTCGCCCTCGGCCGCGACGCTGACCGCGGCGCCAAAGCGCATCGGCCCGCCCTCGAGATCGGCCTCGCTGTACCCCTTCATGCCGTTGCGATTGATGCCGACGCGCGCGACGATCGCGGGCTTCCACCGCTTCGGCACGTTCGACAGCCCGCCGCCGGTCACCGTGCCCATGCCGGTCACCGGATCGACGGTCACCGTGCCCGTGAGCTTGGAGCTGTCGCCGAACCCGTTGAACACGCCGATCGTCCACTCGAGCTCGGGCGACTTCTCGTAGTCGTTGCGGAGGGCGATGCCGATGTCACGGGAGCCGCCGAACGCCTTGTCGGTGATCGCACGGTCGGTGCTCTCTTGCCGACCGCTCGACGTGATCTGCTGGCGCGAGAACGGCCGCTTCCACTGGCCGACGCGCAACCAGACGTCGGCGCCGACGACGACATCGGCGTAGAAGTCCTTGAGCGTGACGACGCCCTTGCCGAAGTCGGATTGGAGCTTGTACTGGATCGCCTTGCCGTGGAGGTTGCCCTCGAGGGAGAGCCGGGCCCGGCGCACCTCGAACGCGTTCGCGTACTCGGCCGGCCCCTTGGTGCGGGTCATCGTGAAGAAGGGCTGGACCCGACCGGTGATCTTGAGCTTGAACTTGTCGTCGTCGGTCTTGAGATAGAAGCCCTTGTCGT
>JAYTAJ010001071.1:0-14418 GCA_043737575.1 Myxococcales bacterium
TCCCGCGGAAGGTCGACGTCGACGTCCTTCAGGTTGTGGGTGCGGCCGCCGCGCACGCGCACGAAGCCCGCGCGGCCGATCGAGTGCGAGCGAGGCTTCGACATGCGTCGCGTGGTTGTAGCCAGCGCGCGCGGGTTGTCGAGACGGACAATCTCCTAGCGGATCCGACGACGCGACGTCTGCTAAGGTCCGCCGATGTTCGGCCCTCTCGCGAAATTCCTCCCCGATCTCGACGGTGATCGCAACGTCGTCCGCGACGCCTGGAACCTGGTCGCCGGGCTCCCGGGCGGCAAGATCTTATTCTCGAAGATGATGGGCCGCCTCGCGCCGTACACCGGCACGATCGACGCGCGGGTCACCGCGCTGCGCCCCGGCTTCTGTCAGGCCGTGCTCGCCGATCACCGCGGCGTGCGCAACCACCTCGCGTGCATCCACGCGGTCGCGCTGGTCAACCTCGCCGAGCTGACCGGCAACGCCGCGCTGCTCTACTCGCTGCCCGACGACGGTCGCTTCATCGTCGCGGGGCTGTCGATCGAGTACGTGAAGAAGGCGCGCGGCACGATCACGGCGACCAGCGAGTGCCCGGTGCCGTCGTCGAGCGCGCGGGCCGAGTACGAGGTGCCGGTCGTCCTCACCGACGCGTCGGGCGAGGTCGTGGCGCGCGCGATCTTGCGCAGCCTGGTCGGTCCCAAGCGCGTCGGTCCCAAGCGCCGCCCCGCCGGTAGCGCCGCGGCCGACCTGAACTGACTCAGTCGAGCGTGACGACGGGCAATCCGTCGACCGCTCCGGTCATCGGCGATTCTGGTGCGACCATCGGCGGGTCGACCACGGCCTCGGCCTTGGCGGCCAGCGCCGGAGGTGTCGCCGGGGGCCGTGTCGGCAGGAACACCATCGACGGCGGATCGCCGATCGGCTGGGCCTGACTGTCGATCGGCTGGAGCTGGTAGGCGCCCTCGCGGTTGCCGACCTCCTCCACGAACTCGGCCCGACTGATCAGCGCTGGGAGCCGCAGCGGCACTCCATCGCGGTAGAGACGGTTCCACAGCTTACCTTCCGTAGCCTGGAAGTAGACGTGGAACGAGACGACGCTGCTGAGGCGGTATTGCCGTCCTCGGCTGTCGACAAGCCAGTTTCGGGAGCCGGACCGTGGTCCTCGCGACCCTTTGGGCCAACGATCATCCATTCCGCCCAGCGTACTCCCGGCCGGTCGGTGATTCCAGCGAAACCTGGCCAAAGTGGGTGACGTGGAGTGACATGGAGCGATCCACCGGCTCATCCCACCGCAATCACGGCGGGTCTCGTCGACGGCGATGGTCCGTCCCTTCGCGATCAGTTGCGGACGGCGGTGAAGCTCTCGAAGCTCAGGCACGGCAAGCTGCCCGCCTGGTCGCGCCGCCGCGCCTCGTCGAGCGTGCACTGCGGCTCCGACAGCACCTCGGTCGTCCCGTAGGTGCGGTTCTCGATGGTCATCGTGCCGCTGCGGACCAGGAGCTGCGAGAACGACGCGCCGAGCGCGCACTCCGGGTTTCCGGGGATCGCGGAGTGGCCGCGGCCCTCGTAGCCGTCGGTGACCGCGGTCGTGAACTGGTAGCCGAGGAAGCCGGGGTCCTGGCAGGTCGCCGCGTCGGTGCACGACGCGTAGGTCAGGTACTCGACGCCGAGGATGTTCTCCTTCGAGAACTCGATGAACGGCGGATCGGTGACCGCCGCGCCGACGGTGCAGCCGGCGTTGTTCTCGGTGTGGGCGGTCACGCGCCAGACTCCGACCACCTCGGGGCCGTCGAGGCTGTCGGAGCACGCGCCGAGGGCGAGGGCGAGGACGAGGATCGTGGCCTGGCGTCTCATGGTCCAGCAAGCTAGCACGCAGCCAGAAGCCGCGACCGGTGGCACGCCGGCCCCGGGCATCGTGTAATGTCCCCCACCGTCATGCTCGGCTACGTCCTGGATGAGCTGTTCATCCACCACCACGCACCGTCCGGTCACCCCGAGCGGCCGGCGCGGCTGGACGCCGTGCGAGACGCGTTGCGCGCTGCCGATCTCGCGCAGCGCGGCACCCAGATCGCGGTGCGCGCCGCGACCGACCTCGAGCTGGGGCGGGTTCACACCGCGGCGTATCTCGACGAGCTGACCCGCACCGTCCCCGGCAAGTCGGGCTGGCTCGACGGCGACACCTTCTTCTCGCCCGGCACCTGGGCCGCCGCGGTCGGCGCCGCGGGCGCGGTCACCGAGCTCACCACGCAGGTGCTGTCGGGCGCGCTGACCTCGGGCCTCGCGATCGTTCGACCGCCCGGACACCACGCCGAGGCCGATCGCGCGATGGGATTCTGCCTGCTCAACAACGTCGCGGTCGCCGCCGCCGCGGCGCGGGCCGCGGGCGCCGCGCGGGTCGCGATCCTCGACTGGGACGTCCACCACGGCAACGGCACGCAGCACATCTTCTGGGACGATCCGACCGTGATGTACCAGTCGATCCATCAGTTCCCGTTCTACCCGGGCACCGGCGCGCCCGACGAGATCGGCGGGCCCCGCGCGCTCGGCGCGACCGTCAACGTCGGCCTGCCCGCGGGCTCGGGCGATCGCGACTACCTCGCGGTGTTCGATCACGTGCTCGGCCCTGCGCTGCGCCGCTTCCGGCCCGACGTGATCCTGGTGTCGGCCGGCTTCGACGCCCACCACGCCGATCCGCTCGCGAGCATGCAGGTGTCGCGCTACGGCTTCGCGCGCCTCGCCGCGCGAGTCCGCGCGATCGCCGACGAGCTGTGCGCCGGTCGCTGGGTGGTCGCCCTCGAGGGCGGCTACGATCTCGGCGGCCTCGGCGAGGGCGTGACCGCGTCGCTCGACGCCTTGACCGCGCCGTTCGAGGCGCTGGTGTCGCGCGATCCGATCGTCCTCGCCGACGTCGGCCGCGGCGCGCAGAAGGCGATCGCCGAGACCTTGCGGGCCCAGCTCGGTGGCGGCGCCGCCGCGCCCGCGGAGGCCTCGTGAGCTACGCCCACGCCGCGCCCGCGACGCCGATCCCGTTCGGCCAGCGCTACTGGCTCCTGCGTCCGCTCGCGACCGGCGGCATGGCCGAGATCTACCTGGCGCGGCAGAACGCGATGGCCGGCTTCGACAAGGAGGTCGTGATCAAGCGGCTGAAGCCGGAGCTCGCGGCCGATCCCCGGATCGTCGAGATGTTCCTCGACGAGGCTCGCATCGGCGCGGTGCTCAACCATCCCAACATCGTCCACGTCTACGACGTCGAGGAGGATGGCGGCATCCCGTACATCGCGATGGAGTACATCGTCGGCGAGGAGCTCAACGAGCTGTGCCGCCGCGGCCTCGGCCACGGTCGGTTCTTGCCGCTCGAGCACGCGGTCGAGCTGATCCGTCAGGCCGCCGCGGGCATGGGCTACTTCCATCACAAGCGCGGCGCCGAGGGCACCGCCTTCGCCGGCCGCGGCCTCGACATCGTCCACTGCGACGTGTCGCCGTCGAACCTCTTGGTCACCGAGGACGGCTTCCTCAAGATCATCGACTTCGGCATCGCCCGCTCGAAGGATCAGCGGCCGCGCGAGGACGGCATGATCCCGGGCAAGCTGTCGTACATGTCGCCCGAGCAGGCGTCGCGCGGCCAGGTCGATCACCGCTCCGATATCTTCTCGCTCGGCGTCGTGCTGTACGAGATCACCGTCGGGCGCCGGCTGTTCAAGGGCCCGGCCAACGAGGTGGTGCGCCGCCTGACCTCGGGCGAGATCGAGGCACCGACCTTCGTGAAGCGCGACTTCCCGGGCCAGCTCGAGGGCATCATCATGCGCGCCCTCGAGCGCCATCCCGAGAGCCGCTACCAGAGCGCGTACGATCTCGCCGACGATCTCGAGACCTTCCTGCGCGACGCCAAGCTGCACTCGGGCCCGGTCCGGATCGCGCGCTACCTCGACGAGCTGGCCGAGGCCGCGGGCGGCCAGCGCCGCCCCGAGCTCATCGCCGAGGCCGAGCTGGTGAAGGTCGACGAGGAGCTCGACTTCGACGGCCAGATCTTCGACGGCTTCCAGGCCGCGCCCGGCGGCGAGGAGCGGCCGAGCGAGTGGGACGAGTACCAGGAGGCCGACGCCGAGATCGCCGCGGCGCTCGGGCTCGAGCCCGATCAGCTGCGCCTCTTGCGGACGTCGTCGGTGCCGCTGCGCGCCGACGGCGATCTGTCGCTGCCGCTGCCCGCGCCGCGCGAGTCGGCGCCGCGCTGGGACGACGACGCGATCGACGCCGCCGAGGCCGGCGCCGAGCTCGACCCTGGCGACGTCACCGCGCGCCAGCCCCGGCAGATCGTCGACAACGATCCGCCGGCGATGCCGGTCGAGCCGACCGCGCTCGTGCCCGCGAACCCGCCGCCGATGTTCGCCGCGGCCGCGGCGCCGGCCCGCAACTTCGCGCCCGTGCTCATCGTCGGCGTCTCGGCCGGCATCGCGCTCGGCATCCTGGTCAGTCGGCTGCTGTAGTCCCCGGGGAGATGACCATGAAGCTCGCAGTCCTCACGGTGATCGCCCTGACCGCGCTCGCGACCGACGCCGCCGCCCAGGCCGCGCCCGACGCGCGGACCCTCGGCTACCTCGAGGTCGAGCCGCCGCCACCCGATCCCGCCGCCGCGGGCGGTGGCGTGCCGTCGCGGGTGCTGTACCTCAACAACTGCTGGACCACGAGCTGCGCGATCATGCCTGGCAACTTCCAGGCGTCCGACAACTCGCGCACCAACCTGTCGTCGATCGTGCGGCCGGTCGCGGGCGACAACTTTCCGTACTCGCCGCGCAACCTGACGCCGTACACCGGCACCCCGGCGACCTGGGACGCGATCGTCGCGTGCGTGCGCGAGAACTACGCGCCGTACAACATCGAGATCGTCACCACCGAGCCGCCCGCCAACACGTCGTACTACGAGGCGTTCGCGGCCGGGCTGCCCGGCGAGCTCGGCTTTGGCAGCACGACGGGCGGCGTCGCGTCGTCGGCGACCAACTGCTCGGTCATCCCCAACGCGATCTCGTTCTCGTTCCTCAACGCCAGCCCCAACGACGTGTTCAAGGCCTGCTGGTTCATCTCGCAGGAGTCGGCCCACAACTTCGGGCTGAGCCACGAGATGCTGGCCGGCGACGCGATGACGTACATCGTCTCGCCCGCGCGCAAGCGCTTCCTCAACGAGACCGCGTGCATCGGCACCGCCGGGTGCTGTCAGCCCCAGGGCGAGTGTCGGTGCGGCAACGTCGAGCAGAACTCGCACCAGCGGCTGGAGGACATCTTCGGCGCGGGCGACGCGACCCCGCCGACCGTCGTGATCGAGACGCCGATCGACGATGAGCTGGTCCAGCCCGGCTTCGTCGTGCGCGCGGTCGTCACCGACAACGTCGCCGTCGCCCAGGTCGAGCTGTTGATCGACGGCGTCGTCACCCGGATGCTGACCACCGGTCCGTACGCGTTCAACGCCCCCGCGACGATCACGACCGGCCCGCACACCATCGCGATCCGCGGCACCGACAACCTCGGCGATCAGACCACCGTCACGATCGACGTCAACGTCGCGGGCTCGGGCAGCCTGGGCGGCCTCGGCGAGATCTGCGACGCCGATCATCCGTGCGTGTCGGGGATGTGCGCGACCAAGGGCGGCGACAGCCGCTGCAGCGAGCTGTGCGATCCCAACGCGTCGGGCTGCGGCGACGGCTTCAGCTGCCTCGACAACCCGGCGGGCGGCGGCCTGTGCTGGCCCGAGGAGGCCGGCTGCGGCGGCTGCGGCACCGACGGTGGCGCGTCGCCCGTGGTGCCGATCGGCGCCGGCCTGATGCTGTCGGCGCTGCTCCTGCGCCGCCGCCGACGCGAGCCTTGACCGCCCACGCCTTCGCGCGGGCGCTGGTCGTCGCGACCGAGCTCGACGCCAAGCTGCGGCCGCCGCCCGACGGCGTGAGCGTCGACGCCGACGGCGGCGTGCCCGAGCGCCTCGCGGGGCCGGGGCGTCCGGCCGGGCTCGAGATGCGGCGTGGCCGCGACGTCAGCGTGCCGCCGATCGAGGGCATGCGCGATCCCGATCAACGCGCCCGCATCCTCCACGCCCTCGCCAACCACGAGCTGCAGGCCGCCGAGCTGTTCGCGTGGGCGCTGTGCGCGTTCGCCGACGCGCCGCGCGGGTTCCGCGCCGGGCTGTGGAAGATCTGCGCCGACGAGCAGCGCCACTGCCGCGCCTACTTCGATCGCGCCGCGCAGCTCGGCCGCGGCCCGCTGGACTGTCCGGTATCCGGACACTTCTGGAACCAGCTCGATCGCCTGGCCACGCCGATCGGCTTCGTCTGCACGATGGGCCTGACCTTCGAGAACGCCAACCTCGACCTCGCGGCCGCCTACGCCGCCGCGGCGCGGGCCGCGGGCGACGCCGAGACCGCGGCCCTGCTCGACGAGGTCGCCGCGGACGAGGTCGACCACGTCCGGTTCGCGGCGGTGTGGCTCGGCAAGCTCGCGCCCGACGAGACCGCGCTGGCCGCCTACCAGCGCGTCGTGACCTTTCCGCTCGGCGCCCACCGCGCCCGCGGCGTGGCGTTCGACGCCGACGCGCGGCGGCGGGCCGGGCTCGACGACGAGTTCATCGCCGCGCTCGCCGCCGCCGAGCCGCTGCGCCCGGGCGGCGGATCGCGCGCGCGTCGATCATGACCGCGCGCCGCGTCGTCGTCGGCAACCTCGACTGCGAGGTCGAGTGGGCGGCGGGCCCGGCCCTGCCCGCCGCGGTGGTGCGGCGGCTGGCGCTGCTCGCGACGACGCTGCGGATCTTCGCGCGCGATGACGAGCCGCTGTGGCTGCCGGCCGCGGTCGATCGATCGCTCGTGCCCGACGATGGCGCGCCGCATCCGCGGCTGGTGAGCGGCGCGCTGCCCGCGGGCGCGGCGATCGTCGCGTGGGGGGCGAGCGCGCGATTCGCGGCGAGGAGGGAGACGGTCACGGATACGGATACGGATACGGTCACGGATACGGATACGGTCACGGATACGGATACGGATACGGATACGGATACGGATACGGATACGGATACGGTCACGGATACGGTCACGGATACGGATACGGTCGCGGTGGTCCGGGGCTGCGTGCCGCCGTCGATCGCCGTCGCCCGCGCCGTCAACGATCGCCGCTTCGCCCTCGTGCTCGCGACCGAGCTCGGCGTCGCGCTGCCCGGCACCCGCGCGATCGACTCGCTCGCCGCGCTCCGCGCTCACCTCGCCGACGGTGGCGCCGACGCCAGCCCGAGCCGCGGCTGGGTCGCCAAGGCGCCGCTCACCGCCGCCGGCCGCGATCGCGTCCGCCGCCGCGGCGCGCTGATCGACGACGCCACCGCGGTCCGGATCGAGCGTCTGCTCGCGATCCACGGCGCGCTGATCGTCGAGCCGTGGATGGATCGCACGCTCGACGTCAGCCAGGGCGGCGTCGTGTTCGGCCGCGATCGCGCGCGCCTGTTCGCGCCGCACCGCGGCCTGTGCGACTCGGCAGGCGTGATCCGCGCGATCGCGATCGACGACGGCGCCGGGCTCGACGCCACCGCCCGCGCGCAGCTCGCCGCCGTCACCGCCTCGGTCGCCGCCCGCCTCGGCGCCGCCGGCTACCGCGGCCCCTTCGTCGTCGACGGCTTCGTCCACGCCGGCGGCTTCCACCCACTCGGCGAGATCAACGCCCGGCTGACCTTCGGGCTGGTCGCGCGGGCCTGGGCCGAGCACCGCGGCACGCCGATCGTGTTCGGTCTCGGCGGCGCGCCGCCGGCCGACGCCGTCACCCTCGTCCGGGATCCGGACAGCCCAGCGCCCGCGGCGTGGCTGGCCGACTACTCGTCGTCCTCGCCCTTCTCGTCCTTCTCGAGCCCGAGCTTGGCGAGCCGGTAACGCATCGACCGGAAGCTGATGCCGAGCAGCCCGGCCGCGCGCTTGCGCACGCCGCCCGCGCGCTCGAGGGCCTTGCCGACCCACGCTCGCTCGTAGTCGGCGACCAGCCGATCGAGATCGACGCCGTCGTCGGGCAGCTCGACGTGGGTCTCGGCGGCGCGGGTCCCGGTCGCGCGCAGCCGCGGCAGATCCTCGACGCCGATCTCGTCGGACCCGGCCAGCGCCACCGCGCGCTCGATCAGGTTCTCCAGCTCGCGGACGTTGCCGGGAAAGTCGTACTCCTCGAGCCGCTTGAGCGCGGCCGGGGTCACCGTCAGCCCCGGCCGGTTGGCGTCCTTGCCGTGGCGGCGCAGGAAGTGCTCGACCAGGAGCGGCACGTCCTCGCGGCGATGCCGCAGCGGCGGGATGCGCACCTCGATCACGTTGAGGCGGTAGTACAGGTCCTGGCGGAACGCGCCGCGCGCGACCTCCTCTTCGAGCTCGCGGTTGGTCGCCGCGACCACGCGGGCGTCGACGTCGATCTCGTGGCTGGCGCCGACCGGCTTCACCTTCTTCTCTTGCAGCGCGCGCAGGAGCTTCACCTGCAGCCCCAAGGACAGCTCGCCGATCTCGTCGAGGAACAGGGTGCCGCCGTCGGCCTCGCGGAACAGCCCCGCGCGATCGGCGACCGCGCCCGTGAACGAGCCGCGGGCGTGGCCGAACAGCTCCGACTCCATCAGCTCGTCGGGGATCGCGCCGCAGTTCACCGCGATGAACCGGCCCGCCGCGCGGTTGCCCTCGGTGTGCAGCGCCCGCGCGACCAGCTCCTTGCCGGTGCCGCTCTCGCCGGTGATCAGCACGTTGGTGCGCGCCGAGTGGATCTTGCCGATCAGCTCGAACACGTTCTGCATCGCCTTGCTCTTGCCGAGCAGCTGCGCCATGCGCACCCGCCCGGCCACCTGATCGCGCAGCGCCGCGTTCTCGGCGACCAGCGCGCGCTTCTCGAGGGCGCGGCCGATGACCGCGTTGATCTCGTCGACCTTGAACGGCTTGATCAGGTAGTCGTAGGCGCCCTGCTTCATCGCCGCGAGCGCGGTGTCGGCGGTCGCGAACGCGGTCACCAGGATCACCTCGGTCGCGAGGGCGCGGGCCTTGACCTCGCGCAGGAGCCCGAGCCCGTCGAGCGAGCCCGGCATCCGCAGATCGGTGACGACGATGTCGGCGGGCGCGGTCGCCAGCACTTCGAGCGCCTTCGCGGCCGACTCGGCGATCGCGACCTCGTGCCCGGCGCGCCGCAGGCAGATCGCGAGGAACTGCCGCATCGAGGCTTCATCGTCGACGACCAGGACCCGGCCCATGGACCAGTCTATCGTCTGCGCGCGACCACGACCAGAAACCCGCCCAGGTCACGCGCGATCGGTCGATCGGCCAGGAAGTCCTCGGCGCGGCGCACCAGGCCGCCGAGCACGGGCACCTCGTGGACGTACGACACCGGCGTGACGATGCGGATGCCGCGCGACGTGACCCACTCGAGCTCGGGCGGCAGGTAGCGCGCGATGTCGGCCTTCGAGTCGTAGCGCGTGTACACCGCCTCGTCGTTGGTCGCGGTCGACACCGCGGTCGCCGGCTTCATCCACTTCACCAGGCGGCGCAGCGAGCGCGCGTTGTAGAACTCGGCGAGCACCCAGCCACCCGGCCGCACCACCCGCGCCATCTCGCGCAGCGCGGTGCCGATGTCGGCGATGTGCGCGAGCACCTTGAACGAGTACGCGACGTCGACCGACGCCGTCGCGATCGGCAGCGCCGTCGCCGAGCCCTGCGCGACCGCGAGCCCGCGCGCCGCGGCCTTCGCCAGCATGCCGCCCGACAGATCGATGCCGGTCACGCTGCGCGCGAAGCCGCCGACCCGTCCGAGGATGAGCCCGGTGCCGCAGCCGACCTCGAGCACGTCCTTGTCGGTGCCGTAGCGCTCGACCAGCTCGACCTCGAGGTCGTCGAGCATGCGGTGGTAGCCCTTGCCGCGCTCGCGCTCGTACCAGCCGGAGAAGTCGTCGTAGTACGCGCGGTTGTCGAGGGCCGCCATGGCGGTTGGCTGTAACACGCCGCGCCGCTAGGTGCGGCGAACCAGCGACGCGATCGGCACGTCGGGCGACGCCAGGCTCGGCGCCGCGGCGCCGGTCGGCGGCAACAGCGTCTCGAGCTCGTAGCGCACCGCGGCCAGCGCCGCGGCGTGACCCGCGGCGGGATCGGCGACCGCGCGCGCCAAGGCGTGGGCCGACGACGCGACGACGGCCCAGCCCTCGAGGACGACCCGGCCGTCGCGGTAGCGCGCGGCGAGCTGCGCCAGGGTCATCGCCACGCGCGCCGCCTCGCCGTCGAGCTGCGTCGCCAACTGCGCCGCGGCGTCGCCCAGCGCGACCAGCCGATCGTCAGGCAAGGCCGGCAGCGTCGCGATCAGCGCCGACGCCTCGGCGTCGATCGCCCGCGCGATCGCGGCGGCGTCGGGCATCGACTCAGGCCGCTCGCTGCGGATCGCCGTCGCCGCGCTCGCCGTCGCCGCGCTCGCCGTCGAGCTCCTGATCGCGCTCGGCGTCGGCGCGATCGTGGCCGCGATCGGACGAGTCGGCGGCGCGCATCCGCAGGAACTCGAGGAACGCGATCGCGCTCGGCAGATCGATCGCCGGGATGCCCTCGATCAGGTCGCGCGCCTGGCGCCGCAGCGCCTCGCCGGGCGCCTCGGTGCCGTGGACGACCGGCTTGCCCGCGACCACCGGCAGCTCCGACGGCGGCTTGACCTCGCCCCACGGCGGCGGCTGGGCGCCGACGATGTGGTGCTGCTCGAGCCAGTTGCGGATGTGCCAGTGCAACAGCTCGGCGCGGTAGGAGAACCAGCGCTCGCGCTCGGCCGGATACGCGAGCAGCACGTCCTTGAAGCGACGGAACGCGCCCTTGCCGTCGATCGACATGATCAGGCGATCGCGCAGCGTCTCCTCGGACACCGAGCCGACGAACTTCTCCATCCAGCGGTACTGCTCGCGCGACGACGCCGGCTCGACGCGCAGGAAACCGCGCGGGTTGTCGTGGACGAGCTGACGGCGCGCGGCCGCCTCGACCTCACCCGACGTGATCGTCACGACCTTGCCGGTCGTGAGATCGACGAAGCTCTCGGTGTCGGTCGCGTTGCGCTCGACCGCGATCTCGAGGGACTCCCAGTCGAGATCGAGGGTGCGCAGGGGGCGGTCGGCGGGGGGCGACAAGGGCTGGGACGGGAGGGGCTGGGTCGGGAGCCGGGGACTCATGGGGGCGGTCTCGCGATCCAACGCCGGAACCATTCGGCACCATCCGGGGCGGCGTAGATACAGCGGAAGCCTAGACCTCGACGCGTCGACAGGCAAGGGCGCTTGACACCACAGGTTCCAGCGGTAGTATCCGCCGTTCCATGGCCCGCGTTACCGTCGAAGATTGTCTGGAGAAGGTTCCCAACCGCTTCGCGCTGGTGGTGCTCGCTGCGGAGCGCGCCCGTCAGCTCTCGCGCGGCGCCACGTCGCTCGTCGAGTGCGACAACAAGCCGGCGGTCACGTCGCTGCGCGAGATCGCCGACGGCCTGGTCACGTTCCGCGAGGACGTGAAGGCGACCGTGATGGAGTTCATCAACGAGCGCCGGAAAACTGGTTATATGTGAACCCGGTGCGTCGAGCGGTTGACTCGACGTGCTGATCGGGCGGGGTCACGTGGGCGGGTGCTGGCGTTTTCTCAGAGCCCGGATCCGAGATTCCGGATCTTGTTCCGTTGGGTGAGAAAGTTGCCCGGGGGGTGGGGGCGCTCCTAGATGGGGCGATGGCCGAGGAGACGTTCGGGCGTGGAGAGGTGCCGCGGCTGATGTATCGGCTGGGGCGGAGCGAGGCGACGGGGATCTTGACGTTGACGGCGGCGCGGGTGGAGGTGCTGGTGTTGCGGCGGGGATCGCTGTGCGCCGATGATGCGCGGGGCGGGATCGCGCGGCTGGCGAGGATGGCGGGGATCGAGGCAGGGATCGCGAGGTTCGACGGTGGCGTCAGCGCGGCGCCGCCGGTGCCCGCGGCGAGGACGGTGCCGCTGGCGGCGTGGGCGCGGCATCATCTCGAGGCGCAGCTGGATGCGACGCGGGCGGACGAGCTGACCGTTTTGCTCGCGGGCGCGCGGCTGTCGATCCGCGCCGAGCTGGCGCCGCCCGCGGCGATGCTCGACGAGGCGGATCGGCGGATCGTCGCGGCGATGGCGCAGCCGCGGCGCCTCGATCAGCTGTGGCCGCTGGCGCGGACGCCGCGGTTTCGACTCCTGTGCTTCCTGCACTTCTTGCGACAGGTCGGCGGGCTGGTCGAGGCCGGGGTTGGATCGGCGCGACCGATGGATCCGCAGCGGGTCGCGGCGGCGCGGGTGCTCGGGCTCGGCGAGGCCGAGGATCGCGACGCGATCAAGCGCGCGTATCGCCGGCTCGCGCGGGCGCTGCATCCCGATCTGCAGCCCGGGATCGGCGACGCGCGGCGCCGCGAGCTCGAGTCGCGCCTGGCCGAGGTCACCGCCGCGGCGTCGACGCTGCTCGGTTGATCAGCGGGCGCGCGGCGGGACCCAGATCCAACCGTCGTCGGCGAACGGGGTCTCGGGCATCGTCCAGCCTTCGCGCGCCCACAGGAACGCGGTGTACGCCGCGATCAGCGCGTCGAAGCAGTGATCGTTGCGCAGCGCGTCCTCGCGAGCGAGGCGGCTCTGCGGCGCGAACTCGAGATCGTCGAGCTGCTCGATCAGCGCGGCGCGGGTCTCCCACGGATCGGCGTCGCGCTTGTAGCCGCGGGCGCGGCGGCGATCGAACAGCGCCGCGATCGTCGCGGCGGGTGACACCTCGAGCAGGTTCTGGTTGAGCGCGAAGCCCGCGCGCACCAGCCGCCGCCGCAGGTGCTCGGCCCGCGCCGCGACCAGTCCGACCGCTGACCCGAGCTGGCTCGGCGGGATCAGGCCGCGCTCGTAGCACAGCACGATCTCGGTCGCGCGATGGGCGTAGGGCTGGAGCCGCGCGCGCCCGTGGTCGCGGCTGCGTGGTGCGTCGCGGCGCATCGGATGCGTGCCCAGCGCCGCCGCCGACACCGTCGCGTCCTCGGTGAGGCTGCGACCCTCGGTGCGCAGCCACACCACCGCGGGATCGACACAGTCGTCGACTCCGGGGCACGCGGGCACCACGCAGCGCGCGCACGCCGGGCTGGTGAGCGGCGCGTTGATCGCGACCACCACGTCGTCGCCGAGCTGGGTGACAAACTCGAGCAATGTCGAGTCGATCCAGGGCTCGCCTCCGTCGCCGCGGGCCGAGGCCGCGTGGCGCGTCGAGACGCTGAGGACCCGGGCCCGACCGTCGCCCGACGTCATGTGGGTGACTGCTGTGGTCTTGCCCCGAGCCCCGCCCAGATCGATCCCCACGAAGCTCGTGAAGTGCCGCATGCCGGCGACCGTTGTAGCACAGACGACGGAGGTCCGCGGGATCACAAGGATCGCCAGGTGACGTGACAATCCCCGCATCTTCGGTGTAAGCACGCCTCCGTCGCGGCGTTCTGTGCGCCGGATCCCTCTGCATGGCCATCGATCGAGTCGCGACCTTCCAGTCGCTCATCGCGAAGTCTCCGGGCGACCCGTTCCCCCGGTACGGCCTCGCCATGGAGCTGCGCAGCCGCGGCGAGCTCGAGGCGTGCGCGAGCGCGTTTGATGAGCTGATCGCCGCATTCCCCGACTACGTGCCGTCGTACCTGATGGCGGGCGGGGTCGCCCAGCAGCTCGGACGCCTCGACGCGGCGCGCACGCTCTACGGCCGCGGCGTCGAGGTCGCGGGCGCGCGCGGCGACAGCCACGCCCGCGGCGAGCTGATGTCGGCCCTCGCCGCCGCCGAGGCCGCATGATCCGCATCACCGTCCTCGTGATCGCGCTCTCCGTCGCTGCGTGCAGCGGCAAGAAGCCGGCGACCTCCCCGTCCGGTCCTGAGAAGGGCCCGCCCGATCCGGCGGGCGGCGCAGCCTACGGCGGCGAAACGTATGGCGCAGGCGAGCCAGCTGGCGAGCCGCGACCTGACCCGTGCGGCGGAGATCCCTGCGGGTATTAGTCCCGGATCGCCTCCTCCTGTGAGGAGAGACCGGTCAGCGCGCGGCCAACCGCGCACATCTAGCAGAAGCATCTAGCAAGAGGAGCGTCCCCATGAAGAAGTTCTCGATCCTTGTCATCGCGTGTGCCCTGGCCGTCGGCGCGGCTGCCTGCTCGAAGAAGAAGGCCGACACCACGCCCGCCAACACCGACACCACCACCACCGAGCCCGCCACGGGCGACGCCATGGGCGGCGACGCGTACGGCGGCGACGCGTACGGCAACCCGTGCGCTGGCAACCCCTGCGGCGGCGGCATGTGATCAGCCCGGCCTCGAGCATCGGCCCGAGGCTGGTTCGCTGACCGACGAGCACTCGTCGGGCCGGGGTGGAGAAATGGTAGACTCGGGGGTCTCAAAAGCCCCTTCCTTCACAGGAATGTCGGTTCGAGTCCGACCCCCGGCA
>JAYTAJ010001072.1:0-6357 GCA_043737575.1 Myxococcales bacterium
GGCCGCCTCCGCCTCGACTTCACCGGCAGCGCGCCCGCGCAGCGCGGCAACCTCAACGCGCCGCGCGCGGTCACGGTCGCCGCGGCGCTGTACGTCGTGCGCGCGCTGGTCGACGCGCCGATCCCGCTCAACGCCGGCTGCCTGCGCGCGGTCGAGCTCATCATCCCGCCCGGATCGATCCTCGATCCGCCCGCCGACGCCGCGGTGGTCGCGGGCAACGTCGAGACCTCGCAGCGCGTGGTCGACGTGCTGCTCGGCGCGCTCGGCCTCGCCGCCGCGTCGCAGGGCACGATGAACAACCTGACGATCGGCGGCGCCGACTGGGCGTACTACGAGACCATCGCGGGCGGCGCAGGAGCGACACCACGCGCCCGCGGCGCCGACGCGGTCCACACCCACATGACCAACACCCGGATCACCGATCCGGAGATCCTCGAGGCCCGCTTCCCGGTCCGGCTCCGCCGCTTCGCGATCCGCCGCGGCTCGGGCGGCGACGGCGCGCGCCGCGGTGGTGACGGCGTGATCCGCGAGGTCGAGCTGCTGGCGGCCGCCGACATCGCGATCGTCAGCCAGCGCCGCAGCCGCGCGCCGTTCGGCCTCGCGGGCGGCGGCGACGGCGCGATGGGCCGCAACACCCTCGACGATCAGGTGCTCCCCGGCTCGGTCCACATCCGCGCCGCGGCGGGCGCGGTGCTGACGATCGAGACCCCGGGCGGCGGCGGCCACGGCCCCAAGGCGTCGCGGTAACCACGCCGCGCGCGTCGGTCAAGTGGGTTGCGCGCGACGACGCTGTGGTTACAGACGGACGCAACTCGAGACGCGCTCCTCGCACTCGGCGGCGAGCGCAACCGAACCTGCTCTCCCTCCACAGGAGTGACTCATGTCGAACCTCGTCCGTCGCGACTCTGCCCCCGCCCGCTACCGTGACCCCTTCGCGTTCGCGCGCGATCTGTTCGCCCTCGACTTCGGCGACGCCCGCGCGCCCGCCACCTTCACCCCGAGCTTCGAGGTCAAGGAGACCGCCGAGGCCTTCGTCGTCCGCGTCGATGTCCCCGGCGTCAAGGAGGAGCACGTCGACGTGTCCTTCCACAACGGCGTCCTGTCGATCGCGGGCGCCCGCCTCGCCGATGACCGCAAGGACGGCGAGGCGTTCTTCGTCTACGAGCGCCAGTTCGGCTCGTTCTCGCGCAGCTTCTCGCTGCCCGAGACCGCCGACGCCGAGCGCATCGAGGCCAAGCTCGACAGCGGCGTCCTGACCGTGTCGATCGGCAAGCGCGCCGAGGCGAAGCCGCGCAAGATCGCGCTGAAGAAGTGACGGACTGACGCCGAACCGTCCCAGGATTCACCACGACGCAGGCACAACTAGCCAAGATTGCGGGCCGGACCGACTGGTCCGGCCATTGCTTTTGGTGAGCAATGCCTCGGCTCGCGGCCCACGAGGTGACTTCGTTTCGTGGTCGCTGGAGCTACGCCATGTCCTTGGTCCGGTTTGATCGTCTCGTCGCCCTCGCCCTCGCTGCCACGTTCCTCGGAGCGTGCGGCGCGCAGTACACCATCGCCGATCGCAGCAAGCTGAAGCCGTCGGGCGGCTCGCGCATCGCCGCGGGCAACCTCTTGCCGCTGCCCGGTCAAGCCCCGCCCGACGTCAGCGAGCACCTCGCGCAGGCGCTCGAGATGTACCAGACCCAGTCGGGCCTGTTGAAGGAGCGGCGCAACAAGGTCCGCGCCCGCAAGCGCGGCATGTCGACCGCGGCGTTCGGCATCGGCGCTGCCGGCCTCGCCGCGTCGATGGGCGAGGTCATGATCCTCGAGGGCGATCGCCAGAGTCAGACCGTCGGGTTGACCGCGCTGGTTGCGCTCGGCGCCGCCACCGTGTTCAAGATCGGTGAGACCCTGCAGGAGGACACCTCGGCGGTCGACTCGAAGATCGCGCTGCTCGACGAGTACTACGCCACCATGCTGACCGATCTCCGCCGCATCCAGGACTCGGTGCTCACGACTGGCGATCCCGCGAAGGACACGACGACCCAGCGCGAGGCCTCGGTGCAGATGAGCACGATCATCGAGAACTTCATCCAGGACGCTCAGGCGATCAACGTGAAGGGATGATCATGCGCACCGCGATCCTCGCCGCGTCGCTCGCGCTCGCCGTGGTCGCGGTCGGCGCCGCGCCGGCCCACGCCGACGAGCCGTGCCCGCTCAACGCCCTCGACTGCATCGCGGTCGAGCGGTTCTCCGCCACCGCCGACGCCACCAGCGACGCCCTGTTCATCACGTCGCTGGTGCTGCCGGTCGGGCTCGAGCTGGGTCGCGGGCTCGACGACGACAGCCTGCGCCGCGGCCTCGCCTACGGCGGCTCGGTCGGCGCGACCGCGCTGCTCGCGGGGGTGGTGAAGGTCTCGGTCAAGCGATCGCGGCCGTACACCTACAGCAACGATCCACAGGTGCAGGCGTTCACCCGCACCGCGCGCGGCAACAAGCACTCGTTCTTCTCCGGCCACACCAGCCTGTCGTTCGCCGCCGCGACCTCGGGCGGCGTGCTGCACAACGCGGTCAGCACCGACGACAACAGCCGCATGATCCTGTGGGCCGCGGGCGGCGCGCTCGCCGCGTCGACCGGCGTGTTCCGGATCCGCGCGGGCAAGCACTTTCCGAGCGACGTGCTGGTCGGCGCCGCGGTCGGCACCGCGGCCGGCATCGGCATCACGATGGCGGTGGCGCCCGACGCCGAGCTGCGCTGGACCGACGGCGCCGCGTTCGCGGGCGGCGTGGTGGTCGGCGCCGCGGTCGCCGCGCTGGTGCCGATGCCGCGCGACGTGGTGCTGCCGATCGGCGGCAGCGGCGGCGTGATCGTCGACGGGCCGATCGGCTTCACCCCGGTCGCGATGCCGGGCGGCGGCCTCGGCATGTCGCTGTCGGGGACGATGCGCTGAGGTTTCGAGCGCAGCGAGGAACCGAATCTCCTCTGGGAGTCGAGTCCGCAGCGCGGTTCTGACCAATGCTCTGAGGATTCGAGAAACGCGAGAATCCGATCTCGGTTGGAGTCGAGATCCGCTCAGCGCTGCGCGGCGATCCAGTCGGTCATCGCCGCGGGCACCGCGCACTCGAACCGCAGTGGCTCGCCCGTGACCGGCTGCACGAACCCGAGCGTCGCGGCGTGGAGCATCAGCCGCGGCGCGGCGACGAGCGTGCCGCCCTCGCGCTGCTCGAAGTCGCGGCCGTAGACCTCCTCGCCGACCAGCGGGTGGCCGGCCTCGGCGAGGTGGATGCGGATCTGGTGGGTCTTGCCGGTCTCGAGCCGCACCGCGCACACCGTCGTGCCGCGCAGCCGCTCGACGACCGCGACGTGGGTGACCGCGCGCTTGCCCTGCCCGGCGTGGCGCGACGAGCCGCGGATGCCGTCGCCGCGATCGGCGAGCAGGAACGACTCGATGGTGCGCGGGTTGACGTGACCGTGGGCGACGCAGACGTACTTGCGCTCGCACGAGTGATCGCGAAACTGCGCGGCGAGGCCGACCTCGGCGCGCTTGCTCTTGGCGAACACCAGCAGGCCCGAGGTCGCCTTGTCGATGCGATGCACGACGTGCAGCGGCGTCTCGGTGGCGCGCCGCCCCATGCGCCGCCACGCGCCGCGGATCAGATCCATCGCGGTGCCGGTCTCGCGATCGTCGTATGGCACTGACGAGATCCCGGCCGGCTTGTCGATCACGACGACGTGGGGATCGTCGTGGACCAGCTCGCCCTCGCGGCTCGGATCGCGCGGGCGCGGCGCCGCGAGCCGGACCTCGATCGGCTCGCCGCCGCGCACCCGATGATCGATCGCGACGATCACGGCGCCGCCGAGCAGCACCTTGCCGGTCGCGATCCACCGCTTCACCACCGACCACGGCTCACCGCTGGCCTCCTTCACGACCGCGGCGATCGTCGCGCCCGCCGAGGTCGACGACACGGTCCAGGGCGCGGGCACGGGCACGCCCGCATGTACCGCGTGGGCGATCGGGTCGCAACCGACCCAAGGGACATCGGCGGGTCGGGCTCGCACGGACCCAGCCGTCGACGAGCAGCGTGTGGTTTCGCCTGCGTAGGAGTGGCATCGCGGCTGCACAAGGGCTCGGCAACCGAAACGCAACCGCAACGCAACCGACTCGCTCTGGAGAATCGCCATGAAGCCCGTGAAGTTCATCGTCCTCGCCGCCGCCGCCATCGCCTTCCTCGGCGTCTTCATCCTCCCGTACATCAAGGCGGGCGGAGATCTGAGCTTCACGCTGTGGAAGCTCCGCAACCTCAACCCGCGCGAGTCGCTGGTCCACCCGTACATCATCCTCATCATGTCGATCGTGCCGCTGATCCTCGGCGGGCTCGCGGTCGCCGGTCAGAAGATGCCGCGCTGGCAGACCATCGTGACCTTGATCTGCTTCGCGATCGGCACCTTCATCGCGCTCGCGGTGTTCACCAAGACCCAGACCAAGTTCGGCGAGCACGGCGCGATCGGCGCCAAGCTGATGGTGCTCGCCCTGGTCGCGGGCGCGGGTGCCAGCCTGGTCAACATCGTGAAGCCTGACCGCGGCATCGCCTGAACGTCTCGCGTCGATCCGCTGCGCCCGCTCGACGCGATCGAGCGGGCGCTTCGTGTTAGGTACTGCCGATGCGAAGCAAACGCTGGAGTCTGATCGCGGTGATGTCGCTCGCCGCCGCGTGCGGTGGCTCGACGAAGCAGGCGGCACCGCCCGCCGTGCCCGACCAGCCGGTCCCGACCGAGCCGACGATCCCCGATGAGGTCGAGGCCGCGCTGCCGGCGATCCCGTCGTCGCCCGCCCCGGCCCCCGACGGCCTGTTCGTCACCGCCCACGCCGACAATCCGTCGGCGCTGATCGCGGCGATCGGCACCTTCGCCGACGCGATCCAGCCCGGCGTGAAGGCGATGTTCACGACCGAGCTCCTGGTCGCGACCGCAGCGTCGGAGGGCATCGACCTCCGCGGCGTCGATCTGACACGTCCGGTGCGCGTCATCATGCTCGATCCGTCGCGCTACCCGCAGCCGCTGGTCGCGGTGGTCGGCGTCGCCGACCAGGCCGCGCTCGGCGCCGCCGCGACGCAGATCGACATGCGCATGCAGGTCCACAACGGGTTCGCCGCGATCGGCACCGCCGACGCGCTGATCGCCGCGGGCGGCTACGCGCTGACCACGCTGGCGACGGCGCCGATCCCGACGGTGCCGACCATGGAGGTCAACGTCGCCGCGGTGATGCAGCGCCACGGCGCCGCGGTCGCCGCGAAGATCAACGACATCGCGTCGGCCGCCGATCCGGCGCAGCGCGAGATGATCGCGAAGACGATGCAGCTCTACGCCGGGCTGCTCGATCAGCTCGCGGCGCTGACGGTGACGCTCGAGCTCGTCGGCGATCACGCGTCGGTGGTGATGCGGATGGCGCCGCGGTCCGGTACCGCGCTGGCGACGTTCATCGGCAAGCAGGGCCCGGCGACGTTCGCGCTGCTCGATCAGCTCCCGGGCGGGATCGTGACGATGGGCGGCCGCCTCGACCTGCAGCAGATCTGGGCGGCGATGGGCGAGATGATGGCGCCGATGATGGCGTCGACCTACGGCGCCGGCGCCCCGACGGTGATGGCGTTCTGGAAGCAGTGGACCGAGCTCGAGACCGGCGAGACCGCGATGTCGATCGACGTGACCAAGCAGGCGTTCGGGGCGTCGGGGCTGTGGGAGGTCGCCGCGCCCGCCGCCGCCGCGGCGATGTGGAGCGACTACCTCGCGGCGATCGCGAAGTCGCCGATGCCGACCGTCGCGTTCGTGCCGAGCAGCAGCAAGCACCGCGGGGTCAAGCTGTCGATGGTCGCGGTGACGCCGGACAAGTCGATGCCCGACGACCAGCGCGCGATCTACCAGCGCATGGGCGGCACGCTGCGGTTCGGCTTCGCGGTCGTCGACAAGCGGGTCGCGCTCGGCATCGGCACCGACGCGGCGGCGCGGGTGAAGGCGCTGATCGATCTGTCCAAGGGCGCCGTCAAGAAGAAGGCGCGGCCGAGCCCGCTCGCCCCGGTCGTCGCCGAGGCCAAGCGACGCGGCGAGAGCTACCTGTTCACGATCGACCTCGAGGCGATGAAGTCGCAGTTCGCGTCGATGCTCGGCAACGGTCCGGGCCCGATGCCGTCGGGCGTGAACGAGCCCAGCGCGTTCGCGGTCGGCACCGCCGATGGTGCGCTGACCTGGCGGATCACCGTGCCGGCGGCGCAGGCGAAGATCATCGCGACGATGTGACGCGACGGCGGCGGCGACGCGCGAACCCGAACGCGAGCAGCGCGGCGATGAGCGCGTTGCTCGGCGCGCCGCCGGTCGAGCAG
>JAYTAJ010001073.1:0-6346 GCA_043737575.1 Myxococcales bacterium
TGATCACCGCGCGCGGATCAGGCGATACGTCTTCTTGCCGCTGCGCAGGAAGATGAACGACGCGGTGCCGAGGGAGCCGAGGTCGAGCTGCTTGTCGAGCTCGGTGACGCGCTGGTTGTTGACGTAGACGCCGCCCTGGGTGATCAGCCGGCGGGCCTCGCCCTTCGAGCTGGTGAGGTCGGCGCGAACCAGCAGCTCGACCAGGCCGATCCCGGCCTCGAGCTCGGCGCGGGCCAGCTCGGTGCAGCCGACCACGCCGATCAGCGGTTCGAGGGTGGCGTCGTCGGCGCCGGCGAGGCTGCCGCCGAACATCACCGCGGTCGCGGCCTCGGCGGCGACGACGCCGGCGTCGCCGTGGACCCAGCGCGTGAGATCGCGCGCCAGCTCGCGCTGGGCGTGGCGCTTGCCGCGGTCGCGCTCGTGCTCGACGATGATCTCGTCCAGCTCGGGCAGCGGACGGAACGAGAATTTCTTCAGGAGCGACGGCCCCAGCGTGTCGTCGACGTTCAGGATGTACTGATAGAAGGCGTAGGCCGAGGTCTGGGCCGGATCGAGCCAGACCCGCTCGCCGGTCGAGGTCTTGCCCATCTTCTGGCCGCTGGCGTCGAGGAGCAGCGGCGCGGTCATGCCCCACAGCTGCGGCCCGGCCAGGCGCCGCGACAGCTCGCAGCCGGCGGTGATGTTGCCCCACTGATCGGAGCCGCCGACCTGGACGCGGCAGCCTTGCTGGCGCGACAGCACGACGAAGTCCCACGCCTGCAAGAGCATGTAGCTGAACTCGGTGTAGCTGAGGCCGGCCTCGCGATCCTCGAGGCGCGACTTCACCGAGTCCTTCGCCATCATGTAGTTGATCGTGACGTGCTTGCCGACGTCGCGGAGGAAGTCGAGGTAGCCGATGCCGGCGAACCAGTCGGCGTTGTTGGTCATCAGCGCGCCGCACGGACCGTCGTCGAAGTCGAGGAAGCGCGACAGCTGGGTGCGGATCGCGGCGACGTTGCCGTCGAGGGTGTCGCGATCGAGGAGGTTGCGCTCGGTCGAGCGGCCCGACGGATCGCCGATCATGCCGGTCGCGCCGCCGACCAGCGCGATCGGTCGATGCCCGGCGAGCTGCAACCGCCGCTGGATCACGACCGGGATCAGGTGGCCGATGTGCAGGCTGGTCGCGGTCGGATCGTGGCCGGCGTAGTGCGGCACGTTGCCGGCGGCGAACGCGGCGCCGAGCTCGTCGCGGTTGGTGACGTCGGCGATCAAGCCGCGCGCCTCGAGCTCCGGGAGGATGTTGGCCGTCATGACGGCGTCAGCCTATCAACTGTTGACCAGGGCAGCGCGGAACCAGCCGACGATCTGCGCGAGCAGCGCGAGGCGACGACCGGCGCGACCGGCGCCGAGCGGCGGCGGCGATGGACCGAGGGTGGCGGCGAAGCTCTCGAGGCTGCCGAACTTCTTGCGCGCGACCCGCTGGGCCGCGACCCGCAGATCGACGAGCGGTCCGGGCAGCGCGCCGCCGGCGTCGAGGTAGAGCCGCGCGCCGTGGTGGCCCCACGCGCACACCACGTCGGTCGGGCGCGCGAAGTGCGCGAAGCCGTCGAGCAGCGCGGCGCGATCGCCGCCGCTCGCGAGCTGCGCCTCGGTCAGCTCGGTGTGGAAGGTCGTGCTCGGCGACAGCGGGCCGCGCGGCGCCGCGATCATCTCGAAGCGCGCGCCGCTCGCCGGGCGATGCGCGACCCAGTGGACCAGCTCCTCGGGCGGATGATCGGGCGTGCCGTAGGGCCACGCGTTCGACTCGGCCGAGATGCACACCAGATCGGCGAAGCGCTCGACCAAGGGCTCGGGCAGCCGCGCCGCCAGCGGCTTGGGGACGCGCTTGAACTGCGGTCGCGGGTTGTGCTGCAGCACCTGATACGCGAGCTGGGCGTCGACCATCGCGCGGAACGGCGCGAGCAACGCGCGGAACCGCTCGGGCTCGCCCTCGAGCGCGCCGAGCACGTACATGATCGCCTCGATCGTCGACACCACCTCGATCGACGGCTCGCGGCGGATCCGATACTGCGACGGCTCGGGCGCGGTGAACGCGTAGCGCGGCAGCGCCCGCAGCACCGGATTGTCGCGCATGACGTTCTTGGCCTGCGACCAGGTGCCGTCGACGACGACCAGCGTGACCGGCCCGCGCGGCGGATCGCGCAGGATGTCGCGCGCGCCCTCACCCGGGTACAGCATGATCGGCGGCCGCATCGGATCGGACAGCGCGCGGGCCAGCGGCGCGCTATCGCCCCACTGCGCGCCGACGTGGAGCTCGGCCTGGGGCAGGCACAAGGCCGCCATGCGCGCGGTGCCGATCGCGACGTCGCGCTCGCGCGGGTGCTGCAAGATCACGACGCGCGTGCGGGTCTCGAGGCGCGGCAGCGCGGCGCAGTAGCAGACCGAGAGCGGGCGGCGGCAGCGCGGGCACATCGCCCGCGGCGCGGGCGCGAGCATCGGGACCGGACGGTTCACGACGCGCTCGTAGCATGTCCGCGGCGCGGACGAGCGATCACGACGAGGCTACGGCTACGGTTACGGCTACGGCTACGGCTACGGCTACGGTTACGGTTACGGTTGCGGTTACGGTTACGGCTACGGCTACGGTTACGGTTACGGTTACGGTTACGGTTACGGTTACGGTTACGGTGTCCGTCGCGGCGGATCACGCTCATGTCAGGAGCCGCTTGCGCGCGGCGCGCTGCACCGGATCGCGGGTGCGGGTGTCCTTGGCGAGCTGCTTCAGATCGGCGTCGCTGACGTGGGCCAAGAGCTCGATCGCGACCGGCACCGGCACCGTCGGGTTGCGCACCAAGGCGATCGCGATCTCGGGGCGGTGGCCCCACTCGCGGCGACTCGCGATCTGCTTCAGCATCTCGATCGACACGCTGGTCATGCGCGCGATCGCCGCGATCTCGTCGATCATCAGCCCGGGATTGCGGAGGACGTGGACGTGGATCGCGCGGTTCGGATCGCGCAGCACCGCGAAGCGCGCCTCGCGATCACCCTTCAAGGCGCGCTGGATCTTCTCGAGCATCCCTGCGGCGACTCCCGAGGGGCCGGCCGGCGGCTCCGGGCTTTCCGCAGCGGGCGCGGTCAGCGCCGCGATCCGCGCGCGATCGAGCGCGTCGATCGCCACCGCGACGCCGACGCCGGGGAACAGCTGCAGCACCTGCGCCGGGACCACGACCGACGCGGCGCCGCACGCGACCTCGAGCTCGACCGCGGCGAACTGCTCGAGCCCGACCGGGACCTCGCCGCGGACCAGGAGGCCGCCGCGCCCGAGCTGGCTGTCGACGTCGACCGCGAGCTCGGCTGGCGTCGCGTACCGCGCTGCGATCCGCACCGCCCGAGGGTACCATCGCCGCGATGCAGCTCGCCGAGGTCCTGGCTCGCTTCAACACCGTCTTCAACGCCAACGACCTGGACGGCGCGATGGCGTTCTTCGCGGCCGACGCGATCTACCAGCCCGGCGACGGCACCGAGCACCGCGGTCGCGCGGCGATCCGCGCTGCGTTCGCGCCGCAGTTCGCGGGCAAGTTCGGCGCGATGCGGTTCGACGTCGAGGACGAGCTCATCGACCTGGCGGCGCGCAAGGCGACGTCGCGGTGGATCTGCCGCCACGATCTGTCGGGCGATCGGGCGCGGGCGATGCCGCGCTTGCAGCGGTGGTTCCTGCGCGCGCGGCACGGCGAGCGCCTCGGCTGGCGCGGCGTCGACGTCTTCCACTTCGACGCGGCTGGACAGATCACCGCGAAGTTCACGTACGCGAACTACGATCGGCCGCAGCTGCGCCGCGCCCTCGGTTGATCGCCGACGTGGTCGGGCCGGAGCTGCGTGGGAGATACTCGGTTCGCTCCCGGGGTTGTCACCCGACAGGGGGGATGGGCACGACCGCGACGACGATTTACGGTCCGGATCGATGAGTACGACCGAATACCGTCTGTCGCGCCGTCGAGCGCGGACGCAGGATGACGAGAACGCTCCCGCGGCGGAGCAGTCCGCGGCGCCCGACGTGATGCCATCCGGAAGTCAGCGGATCGAAACGCGAGTCTTCGCGCCCGTGGTCGACGCCTGGTCGACCTTCGAGGCCGAGACCGCCGAGATCGAGCTGCCCGAGCTGGCCGAGCCAATGCCGGCCATGAGCCGCACCCAGACCGAGCCGATGCCCGCCGACGAGCTGGCCACTGCCCTCGCAGCGGCGAAGTCGACGATGGACAACGCCAAGACCTTGCCGGGCGGACTGACGCGCGCGCGCACCACCACCGCCGCGCCCGCCGCGCCCACCGATCCGCGGATGCCGGTCACGTCGGTGCGGTTCGGCGAGCAGCAGATCTTGATCGTGCATCGGGTCGACACCGTCGAGCTGATCCTGCCGGGCGGATTGCGGATGACCGCGCCGCGCGACGGTGCGGGCGCGCTGGCCGAGGCGCTGGTCCGCGAGTTCGCACCGCGCTGATCAGAGCGCGACGACTGCGATCGCGTCGATCTCGGCGAGCCAGTCGGGATCCGCGAGCCCCGCCACGAACAGCACGGTGATCGCGGGCGCCGGGCCGCGCTCGCCCCACACGTCCTGGAACACCGCGAAGGCGGGCCGCGGATCGACCCCCGCCACGATGTGGAGCGTCCACTTGATGACGTGCTCGAGGCCCGCGCCGCCCGCGGCGAGGGCGCGCTCGAGGTTGTCGAAGATCTGGCGCGACTGCGCCTCGAGATCGCCGTGGCCGACCGCGTGGCCGTCGGCGTCGACGGCGTTCTGGCCGCCGACGTAGATCGTGCGATGCGGCCCGTCGACCGCCACCGCCTGCGTGAACGCGGGGCTTCGCGCCAGGCCGGGCGGGTTCAGGTGATGCACCGGCATCGCGCTACTTGCCGACGACGGCTGCGGTCGCGCCGCTGGCCTTGAGCGGCCCCGACAGATCGAACGTGACCGTCTCGTTCTGGATGTACATCTCGCAGGTGTCCGCGGTGGGGTCGTCACAGACGCGGAGCTCGGTCGGGCTGGCCTTGGTGTAGAGCAGCGTGTAGACCGGCTTGGTCGGGCAGCCGCCGCCGCGGCTGCGGGTGAAGCGCGCGGTGGTGCCGTCGATCGTGAGCGGCACGTCGGTGACGCGCTGCAGGCCGGCGGCGCAGGCGCTGCCCTCGACGATCGCGGTGATCGCCTGCGATGGATGCGGCGTCGGCGCGGCGGAGCCGGGCGTGGGCGTGGGGGTGGGCGTGGGCGTCGGCGCGGCGGAGCCGGGCGTCGGCGTGGGCGTCGGGGTCGGCGTCGGCGCCGCGTCCTTCTTGCTGCCGCAGGCAGCGAGCGTGACGACGAGCGAGAGCGAGAGCGTGAGCAGCGAGGATCGGTGGAGCATGGATTTCCGTTCGACGCGCCGCGCAGGTGGGTTCTTGGATCGCGCGCCGGGCGCAAGCATAGATCAATCCGCTCAGCGCTCGCTGTCGAGGTGCTGCATCTGCGCCTCGGCGTAGCGCGAGCCGGCGAAGGCGTCGGCCGGCATCAACGCCTCGAGCGCGGCGACGTCGTCGGCGCCGAGCGGCCGCGCCAGGGCGCCGAGCGCGTCGGCGAGCTGGGCCCGCGTCCGCGCGCCGAGCACGGGCAGGTAGCGCGGCGTCTTGGCGCGCACCCACGCGATCGCGAGCTGTCCGACCGTGAGCCCGCGCGCCTCGGCGAAGCCGCGCAGCGCCGCGACCGCCTGCTGGTTGCGATCGTGGTTGGCGGCGGCGAACCGCGGCACGTAGGCGCGGAAGTCGCCCGCGCCGCCGATCTTGCTGCCCGTGAACAGGCCGCGCGACAGCACGCCGTACAGCGTCGCGGAGATCCCCAGCTCGTCGAGGGCGGGGAAGATGCGGGCCTCGGGGCCGCGGCTCGCGAGCGAGTACTCGATCTGCAGATCGGCGATCGGATGCACCGCGTGGGCCCGGCGGATGGTGTCGGCGCCGACCTCGGACAGACCGATCTGCCGCACGTAGCCCGCGCGCACCAGGTCGGCGATCGCGCCGATCGTGTCCTCGATCGGCACCGCGGGATCGAGGCGGGCCGGACGGTACACGTCGATCACGTCGACGCCGAGGCGGCGCAGGCTGTACGCCGCGAAGTTCTTCACCGCCGCCGGTCGCGCGTCGGAGCCGAGCCACGAACCGTCGGGGCCGCGCAGCGCGCCGAACTTGACCGACAGCTGGACCCGGTCGCGGTCGCCCGGCCGCGCCGCCAGCGCCTTGCCGATCAACAGCTCGTTGTGGCCCATGCCGTAGAAGTCGCCGGTGTCGAGCAGGGTGACGCCGGCGTCGATCGCGGCGTGGATGGTCGCGATGCTCTCGGCCTCGT
>JAYTAJ010001074.1:0-6319 GCA_043737575.1 Myxococcales bacterium
CCGCCCATGACCGACTCGGTCACGCGGACGTCGTAGAACGCCTCGCCGTAGCCGGACGCGGTCAGAGTGTCGGTGCCGGCGTCGCCGCGCACGGTGCCGAGATCGGCGGCGCCGCTGCACGCCGGATCGGTGTCGCGCAGCTCGCAGCCGGTGAGCGGTTCGCCGTCGCAGTCGTGGGAGCCGGCGACGCTGCACGTCGGCGCACACACGCTGGCGCTGCAGGTCGTCGGACCGAAGCCGTTGGTGCAGGTGCGGCCGCACCCGCCGCAGTTGCTCGGGTCGCTGGTGAGATCGAACGCCTCGTCGATCGCGACGTCGCAGTCGTCGTCGACGCCGTTGCAGGTCTCGACGATCGTGGCGGTGACGTCGGAGCACCGCACCAGGCCGGTGCCGACGTCGCACGCGAACACGCCCTCGGTGCAGGCGTCGCCGTCGGCGCCGTCGCACACCAGGCCCAGCGTCGGGAAGTCCTCGTCCATCAGGCCGTCGCAGTCGTCGTCGACGCCGTTGCAGACCTCGGCGCTGGTCGGGGTCAGGTCGTCGCACACCGCGCTGGCGCCGTCGGGGCTGCACACCAGGCCGCCCTCGAGGCAGACATCGCCGTCGTCGCCATCGCACGCGGTGCCGAGCCCGAAGCCCTCGTCCATCATGCCGTCGCAGTCGTCGTCGGCGCCGTTGCAGCGTTCGACGTCGTCGTCGGGCGCGGCGTTGGCGCAGATCGTGGTCGCGCCGCCCGGATCGCACTCGATGGTGTCGTCGAGGCACAGGTCGGTGTCGAGGCCGTCGCAGGGATCGTCGAGGGTCGGGAAGGTCTCGTCGACCCGCGAGTCGCAGTCGTCGTCGAGCGCGTTGCAGCGCTCGCCCAGCGGATCGGGCACGCAGGCGTCGGGCGGCGGCGTCGCGTCGGGTGCGTCGATCGGCACCGCGTCGAGCGCGTCGAGCACGGGCGCGTCGGCGGCGTCGAACGGATCGACGCCGGGCGCGTCGAAGGAGCACGCGGGTGCGACCGCGGCCGCGAGGACCACGATCGCCCAGCCGAGGCGACGAGACAGCATGGCCCCAGGCTACGCGGGACACCGAGCCCGCTCAACCCTGCCGGCCCGGCGATGGCGCAGCGCGCGGCGCGGCGGTAACGTGGCGGCGATGTCGGAGCTGATCTTTCGCGGCGGCACGATCGTCACGGTCGACGACGATCACCGCGTCGTCGACGGCGATCTCGCGATCGAGGACGGCGTCATCGTCCAGGTCGGCGGCCGCTACCACCCCCGCGGCCGCGACTACGACATCATCGACGCCGAGGGCTGCGCGGTGATGCCGGGCCTGATCCAGGCCCACGTCCACACCTGCCAGACTCTGGCGCGCGGCCGCGCCGACGATCTCGAGCTGCTCGACTGGTTGCACCAGGTGGTGTGGCCGTACGAGGCCGCCCTCGACGCCGACGCGATGGCGGCGTCGGCGCGGCTGGCGATGGTCGAGCTGTTGCTCGGCGGCACCACCGCGATCCTCGACATGGGCTCGGTCCACCACACCGACGCGGTGTTCACCGCCGCCGAGGCCAGCGGCCTCCGCGCGACGATCGGCAAGGCGATGATGGACGCGCCGGATCCGGCGATCCCGTCGGGGCTGCGCGAGTCGACCCACGACTCGCTGGCCGAGAGCGACGCGCTCGCCGATCGCTGGCACGGCGCCGCGAGCGGTCGGCTGCGCTACGCCTACGCGCCGCGGTTCGTGCTGTCGTGCACCGACGAGCTGCTGCGCGAGGTCGGCCGCCGATCGCAGGCGCGCGGGCTCGGCATCCACACCCACGCCAGCGAGAACCGCGGCGAGATCGCGGCGGTCCACGCCCGGTTCGGCAAGCGCAACCTCGCGGCGCTGGCGGACCTCGGCGTGCTCGGCACCCGGACCGGCGTCGCCCACTGCGTGCACCTCGACGACGACGAGATCGAGCTGCTCGCGACCACCGGCACCCACGTCCTGCACTGCCCCAGCTCCAACCTCAAGCTGGCGTCGGGCATCGCGTCGATCCCCGAGCTCCTGGCGCGCGGCGTCGCGGTCGCGCTCGGCGCCGACGGCGCGCCGTGCAACAACAACCTCGACGGCTTCCTCGAGCTGCGCCTCGCCGCGCTGGTCCACAAGCCGCGCGGCGGACCCAAGGCGATGCCGGCCGCGCAGGCGCTCGCGATCGCGACCCGCGGCGGCGCCGCCGCACTCGGGCTCGGCGCCGAGCTGGGTGCGCTCACGGTCGGGCGGCGCGGCGACGCGATCGCGGTCGATCTGCGCGCGCCCCACATCGTGCCGTCGGCGAGCCCGCTGTCGGCCTTGGTCTACGCCGCCCGCGCCAGCGACGTCCGCCACGTCGCCGTCGACGGTCGGGTCGTGGTCCGCGACCGCCGCCTGCTCACGCTCGACGTCGCCGAGGTCATGCGCGAGGCCGCGATCCAGGCCCGCAAGGTCTTCGCGCGCATGGCGTGAAGCGCGTCTTGGAGGGGGGACCCGGCGGGGGCGCGACCCCGACGGGGGGGAGGGCTGGCGACAGCCCTCCCAGGAGTAGGGTAAGGTTCGCGGATGTTGCTCACGCGGGAGGAGATGACGTTCGACTTCCAGGGCGCGAAGCTCGATCCGGTCCGCGACCGCGAGCTGCTCGGCTGGATGATGAACCAGTTCCTCTACGGCGAGATGACCGGCATCCAGGTCGGCCACTGGCTGTACGACGCGCCCGACGTCGGCGCCGCCAAGTTCCTGGCGCGGCAGTCGCTCGAGGAGATGCAGCACGTCGACAACTTCCTCCGCATCATGACGATGCTCGGCGTCCAGCCGGCCAAGGCCCACTGGGCGGTGCGGTTCTTGTCGACCGGGATGATGGGCGGCTCGTGGGCCGAGCACGTCGCCCTCGAGATGGCGCAAGGCGAGGGCTTCGTGCTGATGGGCTTCTACGGGATCATCGACGCGCTCGATCACAAGCCGTCGGTCGACATCCTGCGCCGCGCGGTGAAGCAGGAGGAGCGCCACGTCGAGTTCGGCGAGCGCGAGACCGCGAAGGTGATCGCGGGCCGGCCGTGGCTGCGCCGCCGCTTGCTCGGCCTGTCGCTGGTGTCGATGTGGGGCGTGCGCAAGCTGGCCGGCTACATGGACAAGCGGCTCAACGGTTCGGGCGAGCCGCATCCGGTCATGCGCCACCTGCCGGAGTTCCTCGCGCTGTCGAACCGCTGCGCCGAGCTGCGGCTGCGCCGCATCGGCGTCCTCGATCGGCCCCTCGCCGAGCTCGGCACGGTGAAGCGCGCCGCGCTGGTCGCCGAGGCCTACGGTGGCAAGGCGCTCGGCGGGCTGGTGAGCCTGGTGACGTGGCCGCTGCGGCTCCTGCCGTTCTGGCCGAAGAAGAAGCGGCTGACCGACACCTACCTCGCGGATCCGCACATCACGGGCTACAAGACGCTGCCCGCGGGCGAGCCCGTCGACGAGACCTGAGTGCCACCGCCGACCGCCGCGCTCGAGACCCCGCTCGAGCGGCGCGTGATCCTGCTGGTCGCGCTGGTCCAGCTGGTCAACGTCCTCGACTTCGTGATGGTGATGCCGCTGGGGCGCGACTTCGCGCGCGCCCTCGACTTCCCCGAGTCGCAGCTCGGGCTGATCGGCGGCAGCTACACGCTGTCGGCGGCGGTCGCCGGCCTCGTCAGCTCGCGCTTCCTCGATCGGTTCGATCGGCGCAAGGCGCTGACGGTGGCGATGATCGGCCTGGTCGCGGCGACCGCGGCCGGCGGCCTGGCGTGGGATCTGCCGTCGATGATGGTGGCGCGCATCGTCGCCGGCATGTTCGGCGGCCCGGCGACGTCGCTGTCGCTGGCGATCGTCGCCGACGTCGTGCCCAACGAGCGCCGCGGCAAGGCGATGGGCGTGGTGATGGCGGCGTTCTCGGTCGCGTCGGTGCTCGGCATCCCGGCCGGGCTCTACGCGGCGCAACTCGGATCGTGGCGGACGCCGTTCTTCTCGCTCGCGGTGCTCGGCCTCGGGGTCACGCTGTTCGCGGCGCGGGCGCTGCCGCCGCTGCGCCTCCACCTCGAGGGTGGGCGGGGCCTGGTCACGCCGACCCTGGCGCTGTTGCGCCGCCCCGAGATGGCGATGACGCTGGCGGCGGCCGGCGCGATGACGTTCTCGATCTTCATGGTCGTGCCGTACGTGCGCAGCTTCCTGCAGAACAACCACGGCTACCCCGACGATCAGATCAAGTACCTCTACCTGGTCGGCGGCGTCGCGAGCTTCGCGGTGGTGCGCGTCGCCGGGCCCGCGGTCGATCGGCTCGGCTCGACGCCGGTCGCGGTCCTCGGCACCGTGCTGGTCACCGCGTGCCTGGTGATCGGGTTCGTGCCGGCGCAGCCGATCGTCCCGGTGATGCTGGTGTTCTCGGTGTTCATGTGCACGGCGTCGCTGCGCGGCGTGCCGCTGTCGGCGTTGTCGTCGAAGCTGCCGTCGCCGCAGGAGCGGGCTCAGTACATGTCGCTGCAGTCGGCGATGCAGCACCTGGCGTCGTCGGCGGGCGCGATCGGCGCGTCGCAGATCCTGGTCACCGCCGCCGACGGCCACATCTTCCACATGGACGTCGTGGTCACGATCTCGATCGTGCTGGCGGCGGCGATGCCGGTGCTGCTGTGGCGCGTCGAGCGACGAGTCCGCGCACGCCTCGCCGCGGCCTGCTAGAGTCCGCCGCCATGCTCGACGCCCCGCGCCCGCTGTTCGGGTACCGCAAGTTCTGGGCGCACCGCTTCGGGCCGGCGCCGATCTTGCCGACGTCGCGCGCCGAGATGGACGAGCTCGGCTGGGACGTGTGCGACGTGGTGCTGGTGACCGGCGACGCCTACGTCGACCACCCGAGCTTCGGCATGGCGATCGTCGGCCGGCTGCTCGAGGCCCAGGGCTGTCGCGTCGGCATCATCGCGCAGCCCGACTGGCGCGCCGCCGAGCCGTTCGCCGTGCTCGGCCGGCCCGCGCTGTTCTTCGGCGTTACCGCCGGCAACATGGACTCGATGGTGAACCGCTACACCAGCGACCGCCGGCTGCGGTCCGACGACGCCTACTCGCCCGCGGGCGCGGGTGGGCTGCGCCCCGATCGCGCGGTGGTGGTCTACGCCCAGCGCTGCCGCGAGGCGTTCGGCGACGTGCCGATCGTGGTCGGCGGCATCGAGGCCAGCCTGCGCCGCATCGCCCACTACGACTACTGGGCCGACGCGGTGCGCCGCTCGGTGCTGGTCGACAGCCACGCCGATCTGCTGGTGTATGGCAACGGCGAGCGGGCGATCGTCGAGATCGCGCATCGGCTGGCGGCGCGCACGCCGATCGATCAGATCCGCGACGTCCGCGGCACCTCGTTCATCGCCCGCGAGCCGCGGCCCGGCTTCGTCGAGCTCGACTCGACGACGGTCGATCGGCCAGGGCCGGTGGCGCCGCCGATCGATCCCTACGCCGCGGTCGAGGTCCAGCCCGGCGCGGCGTGCGCGACCGACGCGCCGGCCGCGGCGCCGCCGCTGATCCAGCTGCGGGCCCGGCCCGCCAAGGTCGATCGCGGCAAGCAGGTCATTCGACTGCCGTCCTTCGAGGTCGTGCGGAGTGACAAGGTGCTCTATGCCCACGCGTCGCGGGTGCTGCATCAGGAGGCCAATCCCGGCAACGCCCGCGCGCTGGTGCAGCGCCACGGCGAGCGCGACGTCTGGCTCAACCCGCCGCCGATCCCGCTGACCACGCCCGAGATGGACGCGCTCTACGAGCTGCCGTACGGGCGCGGGCCGCACCCGCGCTACCAGGGCGCCAAGATCCCGGCGTACGAGATGATCCGCTTCTCGGTGACGATCCTGCGCGGCTGCTTCGGCGGCTGCAGCTTCTGCTCGATCACCGAGCACGAGGGCCGCATCATCCAGAACCGCTCGGAGGAGTCGATCCTGCGCGAGATCGAGGCGGTCCGCGATCGCACGCCGGGGTTCCACGGGATCATCAGCGACCTCGGCGGCCCGACGGCGAACATGTATCGGATGGCGTGCAAGACGCGCGAGATCGAAGCGGCGTGCCGCAAGCCATATGCGTGTTCCCGGATATCTGCGACAACCTCGGGACCGATCACGCGCCGCTCGTCACGCTGTACAAGAAGGCGCGCGCGCTCAAGGGCGTGAAGCGGATCTTCATCGCGTCAGGCGTTCGCTATGACCTCGCCGTGCGCTCGCCCGAGTGGATCAAGGAGCTCGCGCAGCATCACACCGGCGGCTACTTGAAGATTGCGCCCGAGCACACCGAGGACGGGCCGCTCAAGCACATGATGAAGCCGGGGATCGGCGCG
>JAYTAJ010001075.1:0-6302 GCA_043737575.1 Myxococcales bacterium
AGCGCGATCGACTTGCCGTCGGGCGAGTAGGTCGGCGAGAAGTCGTAGGCGAGGTTGGCCTTGGTGATCGCGGTCGGCTTGCCGCTGCCGTCGGCGGCGACCAGGAACGCGTCGGTGTTGGTGGTCCACGCGATCGCCTTGCCGCCGACCCGCGCGACGAACGCGACCTGCTTGCCGTCGGGCGAGATCGACGTCTCCTCCATGCCGCCGAACGGATGGGTCGGCGAGTCGGTGGTCTGGCCCGGCGTCAGGTCCTTGGCGTCGTCGGGCTTGGCCGGCGACCACACGAACAGGTGGGCGTAGCGGCCGTCCTCCCACTGATCCCAGTGGCGGAACAGCAGCGAGTCGTAGGCGCGGGCGCTGCTCTTGGCCTTCGCCGCCTCGGCGTCCTTCGCGATCGACGCGGCGAGGGTCTTGGCGTCGGGCCACACGTCCATCGTCACCAGCAGGCGCTGGCCGTCGGGGAACAGCCGGAAGCCGCCGACGTCGAGGGGCAGCTTGGTGCGCTGCTCGGCCTCGCCGCCCGCCACCGCGATGCGCCACACCTGCGACGAGCCCGAGCGCGTCGACGTGAAGTACACCCACGCGCCGTCGGGCGACCACGCCGGCGACGCGTCGTTCTCGGGCGCGCTGGTGAGGCGCTTCACCGACGAGCCGTCGGTCGCGGCGAGCCAGACGTCGAGGCGGCCCTTGTTCGCGTCCAGGTCGGTGTCGCGCACCGAGAACGCGACCCACTTGCCGTCGGGTGACACCGCGGGCTCGCCGACGCGCTGCATGGCGAGCAGATCGTCGACGGTGAAGCCGGGCTTGGGTGCGGCGGCGGCAGGGACCGCCAGCGCGAGGAGCGCCAGCGGCGCGAAGCGGAGGAAAGACATGCGACGGGCTTACGGCCGTCGGGCAGTTGGCGTCCAGAGCGATGAGGCGCGAAGCGCCGAGTGGCTCTGTTTTCCGGAGTCGTCGGCCCCACGCAGGAACAAGTCGCACCGGTCGCGCGTTGCCTCACGTCGTGGGGAGTCGCCTCGTGCTCGTGTCCCTGGTCGCGCTCGCCGCGATCGCGCCCGATCGCGCGTGGGTGGCGGAGGCCCGGGCGCCGCGCGCGCTCGGGCACGACACCTATCTATGGCAGCGGTCGTGGACCGGCGCGGTGCGGGCGTCGGTCGCCGCGGCGCCGCGCGAGCTGCGCGGGCTGCGGGTGCTGATGGTCGAGCTCGGCGCTGGCGACGCGGTGTGGCCTGCGGTCGACACGGCGACCTTGCGCGACGCGGCGCGGCCGGTGACCGCGGTGGTACGCATCGACGGCGCGCGCTTGCCGGCCGCGCTGTCGATCGACCCGGTCATCGCCCGGGTCGACGCGTGGCGCGCCGCCGGCGTCGACGTGGTCGGCGTCGAGATCGATCACGACTGCGCGACCGCCGCGCTGCCCGACTACGCGGTGTGGCTGGCGCGAGCGCGCCCCGCGGCGCCGCTGGCGTGGTCGATCACCGCGCTGCCGACCTGGGCCGACAGCGCCGCCCTGGCCGACGTCGCCGCCGCGGTCGACGAGCTGATCGTGCAGGTCCACGCGGTGCGGGCGCCGCGGATCTTCGACGGCGCCGAGGCCCGCCGCGACCTGGCGCGGTTCGCCGCGGCGGTGCCCAGCGCGGCGCTGCGGGTCGCGCTGCCGACCTACCAGGTCGAGGTCGACGGCTTGCTGCGCCGTTCGCCGCCCGCCGAGATCGCGCGGTTCGTGCGCTGGCTCGAGCGCGGCGATGCGCCGCGGGTGCGCGGCGTGGTGTGGTTTCGCTTGCCGGTCGCGGGCGATCGCGACGCCTGGCCCGCGGCGACCCTGAGCGCGGTGATCCGCGGCGAGCGCCTCGCGCCTGCGATCGCGGCGCGGCTGATCGTGCGCGGCGCCGCCTTCGATCTGGAGCTGACCAACCGCGGCACCGTCGCGGGGCCGTGGCCCGCGCTGCGGCTGCGCGGCGACGTGCGTGCGGCCGATCTGCTCGGCGGCTACGTCGCGTCGCCGTCCGATCCGCGCCGCTTCACGCCGCCCGCGCGCGAGCTGCCCGCGGGCGCCACGATCGTCGTCGGCTGGGCGACGGGGAAGGCGATCTCGATCGATGCGCTGTGAAAAGCTCCTCCTCGCCGCGCTGCTGGCCGCGCTCGCGCTGCCGGTGTCGCCCGCGGCCGACGCCTGCGGCCCCGACTTTCCGATCGAGCTGCTCGCCGATCGACCGCGCGCGATGGCCGAGCTACCCGAGGGCATCTTCCTCGACGAGGTCGCGGAGCTGGTCCGCGCGCCCGGCCCCTACGGCGTGTCGGCGCGGCCGCCGCCGGGCCCGGGCCCGAGCGACGTCGAGCTGGCGCTGTATCAGCGCGGCGCCGACGCGTTCCACGCCGATCGCTTCGCCGACGCGCGGCGCGCCTTCACGCGCCTGCTCGCGCTGCCGCCCGCGCAGCGCCACCACCGCTCGACCTGGGCGGCGTACATGCTCGGCCGCCTCGACGACGACGCCGGCAGCGGCGCCGCCTCCTCCGACCAGCGCCGCGCCGCGATCGCCGCGTACCGTCAGGTCCGCACCCTCGTCGACGACGGCTACGTCGACGAGCTCGGCCTCGCCGCGTCGAGCCTCGGCCAGGAGGCGCGCCTCCACGCCGACGAGTCGACCGCGCTCTACCTCTACGCGCAGCAGGCCGCGCTCGGCGACACCGACGGCGGCCTGTCGCTGCTCTTGCGCATCCGCGCGCTGGTCGATCGCGGCGGCGAGGTCCACATCGTCGGCGATGCGCTCGGCCAGCGCCTGCTCGCGATCTATCTCTACACGCGCGGCGATGAGCTGTCCGACGAGCAGCGCGCGCGGGTGTGGGCGGTGCTGATGGCGGTGCCACACCCCGCGGGCGCCGATCAGCTCGCTGCCGTCGCGTATCGCGCGGGCAACTGGGACGCGGCCGAGCGGCTGGCCACCGACGACACCCGCACCAGCCGCTGGGTGCGCGCCAAGCTCGCGCTGCGCGCGGGCGATCACGCCGCCGCCGATCGGCTGCTGCGCGGCGTGGTCGACAGCTACGACGGCAGCACCGCCGAGCCGCCCTACGACGACATGAGCGCCTACACGTCGCTGCCGCGGGCCCAGGCCGAGCGCGCGGTGCTCGCCCTCGCCGACGGCCGCGTCACCGACGCGATGGCCGCGGCGTGGGAGGCTCGCCGCCTCTACCGCGACGCGTTCTACATCGGCGAGCGCGTCCTCACGATCGACGAGCTGCGCAGGTTCGTCGACACGCTGCCGCCGCCCGAGCCCGACGAGGAGTACGGCTCCTGGGGCGTGCCCGGCACCGCCGCGATGCGCGCGATGCTCGGCCGCCGCCTGATGCGCGACGAGCGGTTCGTCGAGGCGCTGCGCTACCTGCCGCCCGAGCACCACGCCGCCGCGCTGCACTTCGCGCGGCTGACCCACGCCGCCCGCGCCACCGACGATCGGTTCGCGCAGGCGAGCGCGCTGTACCAGGCCGCCGCGATCGCGCGCACCGACGGCCTCGAGCTGCTCGGCACCGAGCACGCGCCCGACTGGGCGAGCTGGGGGGGCGCGTACGATCTCGGCGACGACGCGGTCACCGACGGCTGGCTCGGCCCCGACGAGCGCGCCCGCACCACCGCCAGCGCGCCCGCGTTCGCGCAGCGCTACCACTACCGCTTCGTCGCGTCGAAGCTCGCCGAGGACGCCGCCGATCGCTTGCCGCAGCCGAGCCAGGCCTTCGCCGCGACGCTGTGCTGGAGCGCGCACCACGTCTTCAATCGCGACGCCGATCGCGTCCAGGCGCTCTACCGACGCTACGTCGCCGACGGTCCGTCGGCGGTCGACATGAACTTCGGCCAGGCCTGCCCCGAGCCCGAGGTCGATCGGGCGCGGCGCTTCGCCGCGACGCCGCGGGTGCGTCCGCGCTGGCACCTCGCGCTGCCGCTCGCCGCGGTCGCCGTGCTCGTCGCCGCGCTGACCGTGATCGGCCTCACCCGCCGACGTCATCGCCGCTTCGCCGCGCGGCCGTAGCCCAGGCGATCTGGCTAGGCGATCGCCCCGCGGCGCCGCGCACCTCCGACGATCCGCGCCCTTGTCGCGGCACGGCCGCTGCAATCGACCGCCGCATGCGAACCGGTCGAAGCTCCGAGCCGCGCGATCACGACGGCGATCCGATCGACGCGCCCGCGCCTGGCAAGCGTCCGCGCGCCGCGCAGGTCGCGCCCGTGCAGCGCCGCGCCGCACCGTCGACAGCCGAAGCCCCCGCCGCGCCCGCGCCCGCCGCCACCGACGATCCCTGCTGGTTCGCCGCCCGCGCCCGCGTCGAGCCGCAGTTCGGCGAGGACTTCTCGGGCGTCCGCGTCCATCGCGACAGCGCCGCCGCCGCGGCCCGCGGCGCCCACGCCTTCACCGAGGGCGAGGATGTCCACTTCGCGCCCGGCCGCTTCGCGCCCGACACCGCCGACGGTGCGTTCCTGGTCGGCCACGAGCTCGCCCACGTCGTCCAGCAGCGTCACGGCGCCGCCACCGTGCAGGCCAAAGCCGGCGCCTCCGACGCGCCCCTCGAGCGCGAGGCCGATCGCGCGGGCGCCGCGATCGCGCGCGGCGATCAGGTCGCGCCGATCACGGGCCGCGCCGCCACGGGCGTGCAGTGCTTCAGCGGCGAGGAGCACAAGCGGATGGGCGACGCCGCGACTGGCGGCGAGGAGATCGAAGAGTTCTCGCGCAAGGACTTCTCGCTCAGCTTCGGCGATCTGGTCCTCCTCGCGGGCGACATGTTCGACAGCCCGCACCAGATCGCCAAGCTCGCCGAGACCGAGGCCGGGCAGGCCGAGCTCCGCTGGGCGATCTGGTACTCGCGCGACGACGCGACCAAGGGCGACCCGCCCGACGTGCCCCAGGCCACCAAGGATCGCGTGCTGGCGCGCTACTACCAGCTCGCCGCCAAGAACGTCGATCACTTCAGCGCCGGCGGCACCGCCGAGGAGACCTACCTCGGCCACCACCAGCACGCCGCGCTCCTCGCCTACCAGGCGGAGGTCGATCAGGACATCGGCCTCCTGAACGAGGCGATCACCCGCGAGGCCTTCGCGCAGCACCACCTCAGCGACATGTTCTCGGGCGGCCACGTCCGCACGCCGCGCGCCGAGATCCTCGCCGCCGAGGCCGCCGAGCGCGAGCAACCGCAGGGGCCGTCGACCGAGCGCATCGTCCGCTACCTCGCGGCGCGGCTGCATCACCACCTGAGCGAGCTGGGCGATCTACCCTGGTACCTCGAGATCCCCAGCGGCGGGCTGGTCGCGTCGTTCGTGATCGACTCCATCGTCGACGAGATCAAGGGCAAGGCCGGGGCGCTGATCGACGAGGCGTCGCTGGCGACGGTCCTGTCGAAGGCCCAGCACGACGCCGACAACAAGGGCGTGAACGTGGTGTCGCGTCGCGACGAGCACGGCGCCCGCGGCGAGGAGACCTGGACCGCCAAGGGCGATGGCTACGTCGTCGACGGCGCCCAGATCGTCGACGACAAGACCTTCGACATGGCGGTCGCGGCGATGAAGGTGTCGCGCGCCGAGCTCGATCTCGCCGCCGCGCTCGGCGTCGAGCACCGCGACGATGGCACCGATCTGTTCTACGGCCGCGGCGACGCGGTCACCGTCGTCGCCGACACCATCGGGCTCGGCCGCGCCCAGGACTTCATCCCGCGCGAGGGCGCAGGCAACCCCGAGCTCGAGTGGACCCAGGACATCGACGGCGACTGGGAGCCCGCCATGGCCGCCGCGATCGACGACACCTTCAACATCACGATCATCCCGATGATCCGCACGCTGATCGACGAGAAGGAGGTCAAGCACGTCGAGGATCCGGTCGAGATGACGCTGCACATCGGCAAGGCGATGACGCGGGTCGCGACCGAGATCGAGGCGTCGCCGCCCCACCAGTGGCTGCGCCGCGCACTCGAGGAGTACGTCCCCGACGACAGCCCCGCGCCGCCGCCCGCCCGGACCGGCCACGAGCCCGAGCACCACGACGGTCCGATCGTCGACGCCGGCGTCCCCGCCGAGTAAGCTCGGCCCGCGATGCCACCGCCCAGCGGGTTCGACTTCCAGGTCCGCGCCAGCGGCGAGGTGATCATCACCCACCGCGGCCGCGCCGCGACCACGCTGCGCGGCGACGACGCCGAAGCCTTCCTCGCCGAGCTCGCCGGCCTCGCCGCCACCGCGCCCGACGCCCAGGAGCTGATGGCCCGCGTCACCGGCAACTACCGCCGCGGCAACGAGCGCCTCGCCAAGCAGCACCCGCGCAATC
>JAYTAJ010001076.1:0-6301 GCA_043737575.1 Myxococcales bacterium
GGTCTTGATGCCGAGCAAGCGCGCGGTCTCGGTCTTCACGCCCTTGGCCTTGTCGTAGGCCTTGAGGATGAGCTGGCGCTCGAGATCGTCGAGGATGTCGGGCAGGCTGAGCTGGCGCGGCACGTCGAGGCGATCCTCGTCGGAGGCGGCGCTGCCTTGCAGGAAGACGGGCAGCGCGGCCACGGCGATCTCGACGCCCTCGGCGAAGACCAGCGCCTGCTCGATCGCGTTCTCGAGCTCGCGGACGTTGCCGGGCCAGTGATACGACATGAGGCGGCCGAGGGCGGCGTCGGACACCGCGCGGACCCGCGGGTTGGTCTTGGGGCCGAGCTTGTCGACGAAGTGCTGGGCGAGCAGCGGGATGTCCTCGCGGCGCTCGCGCAGCGGCGGCAGGCGGACCGGCACGACGTGCAGGCGGTAGAACAGATCCTGGCGGAACCGGCCCTCGGCGACCTCGCGCTCGAGGTCCTTGTTGGTCGCCGACAGCACCCGGACGTCGACCTTGATCGGCGCCTCGCCGCCGACCCGCTCGAACTCTTGCTCCTGCAGCGCGCGCAGGAGCTTCACCTGCATCGACGGCGGCACGTCGCCGACCTCGTCGAGAAACAGGGTGCCGCCGTCGGCCAGCTCGAAGCGGCCGAGCTTCTGCTTGATCGCGCCGGTGAACGCGCCCTTCTCGTGGCCGAACAGCTCGCTCTCGAGCAGCGTCTCGGTGAGCGCGCCGCAGTTGACCTTGACGAACGGGCCGTTGACGCGCTTCGACAGGCGGTGGATCGCGCGCGCGACCAGCTCCTTGCCGGTGCCGCTCTCGCCATTGATGAACACGGTGGTGTCGGCGGCGGCGACCTTCTCGACCGCGCGCAGCACCGACGCGACCTTGTCCGACGTGCCGATGATCTCGATGAAGCGGCCGCCCTGCTCGGCGCGCAGGTACGCGTTCTCGGCCTCGAGCTTCTTGCGGGCGCGGCGCGCGGCGCCGAGCTCGAGGGCGCGCTCGACCTTGAGCCGCACCACCTCGGGCGCGAACGGCTTGGTCAAAAAGTCGAAGGCGCCGAGCTTCATCGCCTCGACCGCGGTCTCGACGGTGCCGAACCCGGTGACGATCATGATCGGCACGTCGGGATCGAGGGCGCCGAGCTGGCGCAGCACGTCGACGCCGGTCAGGCCGTCCATCTTGAGATCGGTGATGACGAACTCGACGCGGGTGGCGGCGGCGCCATGACGGGCGCGGAACGCGGCGACGCCGGCCGCGCCCGACGCCGCGGTGATCGGCTCGTGGCCGAGCTTCTTCACGGTGTGCGCGAGGCCGTCGCGGATGGTGTCGTTGTCGTCGATGATGAGGATCGCAGCCATGCCTACCTGGCGGGCAGCATCACACGAAACCAGGTCTGGCCGCGCTCCGACTCGACCTCGACCGTACCGCCGTGGGCGCGCGCGATCTCGGCGACGAACGCGAGCCCGAGGCCGGTGCCCTTCTCACGGGTGGTGAAGAACGGCTCGAACAGGCGGGCCTTGATCTCGGCCGCGATCGTCGGGCCGCGGTTCCACACCGCGATCGCGACCACCGCGCCGCGCGGCTCGGCCGACAGCTTGACCGCGGCGCCGCGCTCGCCGACCTCGGCGGCGGCGGTGATCGCGTTGCGCACCAGGTTGAGCAGCGCGCGGCGCAGCTGACCGGCGTCGGCGCGGACCGTCAGCCCCGCGGCGACGTCGACCTCGAGCTCGATGCCGAGCGGCCCGGCCTCGGGCGCGGCCAGCTCGACGACCTCGGCGCACAGCGCGGCCAAGGCGACGGTGGCTAGCTCGGGCGTGGGCCGGCGCGCGAAGTCGAGGAAGTCGCGCACGACCTTGTCGAGGTAGCCGACCTCGCGGTCGATCTTGGCGGCGTGGGCGGCGCGGTCGTCGCCCGCGAGCTCGTCGCGCAGGATGCCGGCGTAGAGCTGGATGCCGCCGAGCGGGTTGCGGACCTCGTGGGCGATGCCGGCCAGCATCTGCTGCATGTGCGCGTCGCGCTCGGCGAGCTGGCGCCGCATCGCGTCCATGGTCTGGGCGAGGAGGCCGAGCTCGTCGCGCGACACCCGGACGATCGGCGCGGTGAGATCGCCGGCGCCGATGCGCGCGGCGGCGGCGGCGAGGCTGCGCACCGGTCGGGTGATGAACAGCGCGGCGAGGAAGGTCGCGGCGATCACGACCGCGCCGAGGCCGGCGCCCCACCACAAGAGGCTGCGCCGCAGATCGTGCAGGCGATCGAAGTACCCGGCGGGCGCCTCGACCGCGAGGACCAGCACGACCTCGGGCGCGTCCTCCGAGGCGTGGATCGGCGCGTAGCCGGCCTTGTAGGTGCCGCCGGCCGCGCCCTCGAACGTCACCGACGCCGCCGCGGTGCCCGCGAACACCCGCTCCAGCTCGACGCGATCGAGCTCGGCGCGGTAGTGGCGCGAGCCGATCACCGCGGCCGGATCGGAGTCGGCGCGCAGGACGAACTGGCGATCGAAGACGTAGAGGTGGGCGCCGGTCGCGGCGGCGACCGCCTCGAGCTTGATCTGCACGCTCTTGTAGGCGCGGTCCTCGATCTCGCCGACCGGCAGCTCGACCAGGTACTTGCCGCGGATCTGGGTGGCGGCGGCGGCGGCGACCGCCTCGAGGCGGTGGCCCAGCTCGGCGTCGAGATCGCGGCGCGTGACCTCGAGCGTGATGACCGCGAACAGCGCGAACAGCGCGAGCGTCGGCACCGCGAACGCGCCGAGCAGCTTGACCAGGATCGTCGCGCGCGGGCGGACCACGGCGAGTACGGTACCATCGCGCCATGGCCGCCGATCCCCGCGACCAGTTCTCCGGCTTCACGGGCGACGAGCACATCTTCCTCCTGCTCGACGATCCGCTGCGGCTGATCCGCGACGAGCTCGAGCACGGGCTGCGCGAGCAGGTGGCCGACACCGTCCTCGAGTCGATCACGATGGCGGCGGCGCCGAAGTTCCTGACCGTCGGCCAGCGCGGCGACGACGACGCCATGACGGTGCAGCACTTTGGCTTCTGCCTGCGGGCCCGGCTCGCGGTCGGCCACACCGACAGCGACGAGCACGAGGAGCTGGACGCGGCGCTGACGTTCCTGTTCGGCCACCTCGATCGGCCCGGGCAAGAGCAGCTCCGCACCTACTTCGATCTGCTCGCCGACGCCGAGGCCGGGTTCTCGGTCGAGGTGTTCGATCAGCGCTTCGACGAGCTGTGTTCGGATCTTGCCAGCTGAGGATTCGCGTCGGGCGCTTGAGCGGCGCGCCGCGTGATGCGATCGTGGCGCCATGCCGCTTCGACAGGGACGACCGTGGCCACGACTGGTGGCGATGTCGCGCAGTGGTCGCTTCGTCGCGCTGCGCGGCCGCACCACGATCGAGCTGGTCGACGCGCTCGGCACCGCACCGCGGGCGCCGATCGCCGCCGAGGGCGTGGTCGACTTCGCCTGCGTCGGCTCGATGCTGTGGCTGCTCGAGGGCAAGCGGATCCGGCGGCTGGCGCTCGACTCGGCGCGGCCGATCGAGCCGTCGATCGAGCTGCCCCACGACGGCACCGGCCTCGAGACCGCGGTCGGCGACAACGCCCACAACGCGCTGGTGCTCGGCCCCAAGCCGATGCTGGCCCACGGCCTCTACGATCGGGTCAACGCCGAGGCGATCGACGCCGGCGACGCCCGGGTGTTCGCGCTGCACGGCCGCCGCCTGGCGCTGGCCGGCCCCGACGGGGTCCGCGTCGTCGATCTCGGCCGCGGCGAGATCAGCCGCCTGCTCGCCAGCGAGACCGGCGAGGTGCTGCTCGCGACCGCGCTGTTCGCCGGCCAGGCGATGGCGATCCTCCACCGCAGCGCCGGCGGTGACGTGTTCTGGGTCTACAAGGCGACCGGCTCGCTCATCCACCGCATCAGCGTCCCCGCCGCCGAGCGCTGGGCGATCGCCGAGAACCGCGGCGTCGCGATGCTCGGGATCAGCCCGACCGAGCTGATCGTCGTCGATCTGCGCTACGGCCGGGTCCAGGCCGAGGCGGCGTCGCCGATGCCGATCGCCGATCTCGATCTCGACTCCGACGGCCAGTACGTCGCGCTCGCCAGCCCGCCGGTCGACGGCGGTCTGCCGCCGGTCCTGCACGTGCCGTACACCGATCTGTTCAGCTCCTCGGCGACCGCGCGCCGCGCCGCGATGCAGCTGGCGGTCAGCGCACCGTCGTCGCCGCGGGTGGTGGCGGTCCGCCGCGACGACGACGACGTGCCGACCGAAGTGGTCCGCAACGGCCGTCCGACCCTGGTCGCGGTGCCCGACGAGGCGATCGGCCACGTCCTGTCGACGCCGGTGGCCGAGGTCTCGATCGACGCCGCCGACAGCGAGCCGCCGCCGGCCGAGCCCGACGATCGGCCGCCGCCGCCGCCGATCATCGTCCCCGATCTGATGCCGCTCGCGCTCGGCGCGCCGCTCGAGCCGATCCGGGTCGAGGCGGTGGCCGAGTGGCCGGCCTACAACTCGCCGCGCGAGCACCTCGACGAGCTGCTCGATCTGGTCGCGGCCCGCGCCGCCAAGGCGATCGCCGACAACTGGAACAGCGGTCGGCTGAGCGTGCCGTCCGAGGACGGCCGGCCGTTCGAGCGCGAGGTCAAGGCGATCCTCGGCCACGTCGGTGGCTACGCCGCGGATCTGATCGTCGACGCCGACGCCCGCCTCGCCGCGATCACGTCGCGCACCGCCGGCCGCGCCCGCTCGGCGATGGCCCGCGGTCTGCGCATGCCGTTCATCGAGCTGTGCCGCGAGTTCGGCCTGTCGTCGATCGCGGCCCACGTGCTGATGGTCGCGATCGCGCCGAGCATCCGCGGCGAGATCGCGCGCCTGTTCGGCATCCTCGGCAACGACGAGAACCGCCCGATCCTCGATCGGTTCCTGATCGAGAACGTCATCGCCGGTCACGAGCGATCGCTGCGCGCCGAGATCGCGCGCGAGCTGGCCGACGACGCGCCGCTGTTCCGCTTCGGCCTGTTGCGGGTCGCCGGCGGCGAGCGTGGCGCGCCGCTGTTCGGCGCGATCACCGTCGATCCGGTCCTGGTCGAGCGCATCCGCGGTCGGCCGGCCGAGATGTCGGTCAGCGAGACGTCGACGATCCGCGCGGGCACCCGCACGCTCGAGGAGCTGCACGTGCCGCAGCAGGTCAAGCGCGATCTGGTGCTGGCCCTCGCCGCGCCGCGCACGCCCGAGAACCCACTGCGCCTGGTGCTGCGCGGCCGCCGCGGCTCCGGTCGCCACACGATGATCGCGACGATGGCGGCGCGGGTCGGTCGCACCGTCGCCGGCATCGACTGTCACCGGCTGCCGCGCGCCGGCAAGCTGATGGCGATCGGCCTGCGCCAGGAGCTGTTCCGCGCGCTCCTGCGCGGCGCGGTGCCGGTGGTCAGCGGCCTCGAGGCCGCCGATCCCGCCGACGCCGAGGGTCAGGATCTGATCAAGCAGAGCCTGCGCTCGCATCCGGGGCCGGTGATCATCCGCGCCGCGCCCGAGGCGTCGATCCCGCTCGATCCCGGCTACGTCACGCTGCGCCTGCCGCCGCTGTCGGAGTCCGAGCGCGCCGAGTTCTGGAAGGTCGCGCTGGCCGAGGCCAAGCTGCCGTGTACCGACATCGATGGGCTCGCCGCGCGCTATCGCGTCGGCCCCGGCGTCATCGCTCACGTCATCAGCCAGGCGGTCGCGCGACAGGTCCACGAGGGCGCGAACGCCGCGGGCGCCACCAGCGCGAACGGCGCCACCGCGACCGGCGCCGACGGCGAGGTCGCCGACGCCGGCCACATGCTCGAGGAGGTCGCGCGCCAGCACATCGCGACCCGCCTCGCGCACATCGCGACCCACGTCACCCGGCTCGCGAAGTGGGAGCAGGTCGCCCTGCCCGACGACGTCCACGACAGCATCCGCGAGTTCATCGGCCGCATCAGCCACCGCAAGACCGTCTACGAGAAGTGGGGCTTCGACGCCAAGATGTCGACGTCGCGCGGCCTCACCGCGCTGTTCTACGGACCGCCGGGTACCGGCAAGTCGATGGTCGCGGGCCTGGTCGCGCGCGAGCTCGGGCTCGATCTGTACCGCGTCGATCTCGCGCGCATCGTGTCGAAGTGGATCGGCGAGACCGAGAAGAACCTCGCCGAGGTGTTCGACGCCGCCGAGGACGGTCAGGTCGTGGTGCTGTTCGACGAGGCCGACTCGCTGTTCGCCAAGCGCACCGAGGTGAAGTCGTCGGTCGATCGCTACGCCAACCTCGAGACCAACTACCTCCTGCAGCG
>JAYTAJ010001077.1:0-2756 GCA_043737575.1 Myxococcales bacterium
GCCGATCGATCTCGACACCGCGCTGGTGACCCGGGCCCGGGGCGGCGATCGCGACGCCTTCGAGTCCCTGGTGCGGCGCCACCAGCGCGGGCTGTGGCGGCTGGTCCGCCGCTACCTCCGGGCCGACGCCGACGCCAGCGACGTCACCCAGCAGGCCTTCGTCCGCGCCTACCGCGCCCTCGACAGCTTTCGCGGCGACGCCAGCGTGCGGAGCTGGCTCTACCGCATCGGCATCAACCTCGCGCTCAACCACCTGCGCGACCGCGCCCGGGAGTCGCCGACCGAGCTCGACCCCGACGCCCTGGCGATCGGCGCGGTCGGCGCCAGCGGCCTGGTCGCGGCCGAGCAGGCGGCGGCGTTGCGCGAGGCGGTCGCGGCCCTGCCGCCGAAGCAGAAGATGGTGCTCGAGCTCCGGGTCTACGACGAGCTATCGTTTCGCGAAGTGGCCGCGCTGTGCGCTTGCACCGAGAACGCCGCGAAGGTGAGCTTCCACTTCGCGGTGAAGCGCCTGCGCGCAGTGCTGGGAGAGCCATGACCGACGAAGAGCTGGAGCTGGACGAGCGCGACCACGCGGTGGTGGCGGCGGTGCGCGCGCTGGGCACGCCAGGCGGCGCGCCCGACTGGGCCGCGCTCGAGGCGAGCATCCAGGCGGCGACGACCCGAGCGCCGCGCGGTCGGCGGCGCTACCTGGTCGGTGCGGCGATCGGCGTCGCGGCGCTGGCGGCGGGCCTGGCGTTCTATCTGACGCGCCCGACCGGACCGCTGGCGCTGCCGAGCGTGTCGATCGTCGCGCCCGCGGTGGACGACGCGCAGCTCGATGACGAACCGCTCGACGAGATCGCGGTCGATGACGACGACGGCGACGAGCTCGACAGCGACCTCGGCGCGATGGGCGCGATCGACGACGCGCTGGCGGACGAGGTGATCGAGCTCGAAGCAGCGGCCGACGACCTCGCCGACGAGTCCGACGATCTGCCCGTGATCGGCGCGGCGTGGACGGCGTGGCTCGACGACTTCTCCGACGACGATCTCGATCGCGCCATGCAGTGGCTCGACACCCAGGAGGCAACATGATCCGCCAGGCGCTGCTGGCGCTGGGCCTGACGTTCGCGATCGCGGCGCCCGCGTCGGTCGCGGCGCAGCCGGGCGACGCGCAGCGAATCAAGCGCGCGAAGAAGGCCGGCAAGCGCGACCGCGTGAAGGAGCGCATCCGCGCGATGCGCGCGTGGGTGCTGACCGAGCAGCTCGACCTCGACGCCGCGACCGCCGAGAAGATGTTCCCGATCCTGGCGCGCTACGACGACGAGCTGGCGCGGCTGCTCGGCGAGCGCAAGCAGCTCCGGGCGCAGCTGACCGCGGCGCGGCGCGCGGGCGGTCCGCCCCTCGACGCGCTGCTCGACAAGCTGGTCGCGAACCAGCGGGCGCGGTGGGCCGCCGAGGAGCAGCGCTTCGCCGATCTGCGCACGATGCTCACGCCCGAGCAGGCCGCCGATCTGCTCGATCTGCTGCCCGAGGTCGATCGCAAGATCTTGCGCGGCCTGCGCCAGGCGATCGATCAGGGCGCACCGGCGCCCAACCCCGACGACGAGCGCGGCCCGCGGACCGGTCCGGACGCGGACCTCGTGAACCCGTTCGACCGCCGCAAGTAGCGCTCACGCTCCATCGCGATCGCCGGCGAGCTGCCCGAGCTTCCATGCCCGCAGCGCCAGCTCGGCGCGGGCGCGGCGCTCGCCCTCGACCAGGCCGCGCGCGAGCTGGGTCGTGATGAACATCCCCGCGACGGTCTGGAAGATCAGCAGCGCCAAGATCGCGGGGGTGCCGAGCCTCGGCGCGCGGCGCGGCGAGCTGCTCGACTGGACCGAGCGGCTGTGGCGGACGTGGTTCCGCGAGCGCGGCACCGCGGCACCGCCGCTGGCGTGGAAGCCCGCCGCGGCGCGCGCGATCGTCAATCATCCCTGGCGCGACAACCTGCGCGGCGTCGATCGCCTGTCCACGATCTGGCGATGCGCGGCGACGTCCCGGCCGTCTTCGATGCGCCCGATCTACCGGCGTGGCTCGTCGCGGGCGTACCCGCCACCGATCCGAGCCCGCTGACGTCCCACGCGGGCGCCGCCCGCCTGCCGACACCGTCGCGCGACGAGTTCGTCGCGGTCTGGACCACCGTCGGCGGCTCGGTCCGCGCCGCGGCGCGCCACTTCGGCCGCGACCGCCGCCAGATCTATCGCTGGCTCGAGACCCACGGCATCCGCGCGCCGGACCCTGAAGAGGAGTAGTCCCATGGGACAGCGTCGCCGGCAGGTTCGCGGATCCGCGGACTTGCGATGGCCCGCCGGTTGCTGAAGCAGTCGGACGGAGGAATGCCCATCATGAAAGCTGCTCTCGTCCTTGGTTCGCTCGCGTCCGCGCTCTCGCTGACCGGCTGTTTCGATGATCTCCTGTCCACGACCGTCACCTTCAGTGACGACGCCGCGGCCACCGTCGAGCTCGAGTTCGAGATCGCCGGGGAATGCACCGGCTCCGGCGAGCGCGCCGCCGGTGGCGGCATCGCCCGCTGGACCAAAACCCCGGTGGGCGAGGGCGAGCGCGCCGCCTGCCGCATCGATGTCACCTGGGACGGCGACCTGATCAGCCTGACCAAGATGCGCGACGACACCATCGCCGAGTGCGGCGACGGCAACGACAAGTGCGACCCCGACGAGCTCGATCTGTCGCTGTCGATCAAGCTCGAGAGCGCGTGGTTCGACGCCGGAGCCGAA
>JAYTAJ010001078.1:0-6295 GCA_043737575.1 Myxococcales bacterium
CGCCCAGGTGCTCGGCGCCGACGGCCTGTCGCGGGTGCTCGATCAGCTGAGTGGCTTCGAGACCGCGGCCGGCGCGTGGGAGCGCGAGATCTTGCCGGCGCGGCTCCACGGCTACGATCCGAGCTGGCTCGATGCGCTGTGCCTCGGCGGCGAGATCGCGTGGTGTCGCTTGTCGGCGCGCCGCGGCGATCCCGACGGTGCGCGGATCACGCCGTCGCGCGCCGCGCCGCTGTCGCTGTTCCGCCGCGCCGACGCGGCGTGGTTGCGGGCGCCGCTCGCCGCGCGCGACGCCGAGGGTCCGCCCGAGCTGTCGGCCGACGCCACCGCGATCGCCCTTCGGCTGCGCACCGCGGGCGCCGCGTTCTTGCCGGATCTGGTCGCCGACGTCGGCCTCGCCCCCGACGCCGTCGAGGACGCGCTGTGGGAGCTGGTCGCGGCCGGGCTCGCCGCCGCCGACGGCTTCGCCAGCCTGCGGGTGCTGGTCGATCGGCGCCGCGGCGAGACCACCCGCAGCCGCTTCGACGAGCCGCCGCGCGGCACCGTCACCGCGACCCACGCCTGGCGCGAGGCGGTGAAGCGGGCGCGCGGCAAGGATCGCGAGCGGCCGACCCACGCGGTGCGCAGCCTGCCGACCGCGGCCGGGCGGTGGTCGCTGCTCGGCGCGCCGCGCAGCGAGGCGATGGATCCCGAGGCGTCGGCGCGGCAGCTGCTCGCGCGCTACGGCGTGGTGTTCCGCGATCTGGTGATCCGCGAGACCGCGCTGCCGCCGTGGCGCGAGCTGGCGACGGTGCTGCGCCGCCTCGAGGCCCGCGGCGAGATCCGCGGCGGTCGCTTCGTCACCGGCTTCGTCGGCGAGCAGTTCGCGCTGCCCGAGGCGCTCGACGAGCTGCGCGGCGTGCGCAGCTGCCCCGCGATCGCCGAGGTCATCCGGGTCGCCGCCACCGATCCGCTCAACCTGATCGGCATCATCACGCCCGGCGCCCGGGTGCCCGCGGTGATCGGCAACGCGGTGCTGGTGCGCGACGGCGTCCCGGTCGCGTCGCTCGAGGCCGGGCAGATCGTGGTCCGCTGCACCCTCGAGCCGGGCGCGCGGGTCGACGACGATCTGACGTATCATGGGCCGCCGCGGCGATCGTCGCCGCCGCCGCAGGTCTCGCTGCCGCTGTTCTGATGCGCTCGCCCGCTGTCCGCTCGCTGGTCGCCGGTCTGCGCTGGATCGCGCGGTGGCCGAACCGCTTCATCGTCGGGTTCCTCGCGCTGCAGCTGGCGTTGCCGCTGCACTACTACCTGGTGCGGCGCGACGAGCACGACGAGCGCTTCGCGTGGCGGATGTTCTCGTCGATCCGCATGGTCGACTGCCGGATCGAGATGACGGTCGGCGACGCCGCGGTCGATCTCGATCGTGAGTTCCATCAGGCGTGGATCGCGCTGGCGCAGCGCGGCCGCCGCAACGTCGTCGAGACCATGGGCGCGCGGCTGTGCAAGAAGCACCCGGGCCAGCCGGTCACCGCGCGGCTCACCTGCCGTCCGCTGCGCGGCGACGTGTACTCGATCGGCGGCTTCGATCTCTGCACCATCCCGACCCTGTGAGCGAGTGAATCACCTCACCATGGCGAAGCGCACTCGATCGACCCGCGTCAACGCGCCGCCACCCGCGGTCGTCGAGCCTGCGCTCTTCGTGCCCGCGCCGGTACCGCGTCGCGGGCGCTTCTGGCAGGACTTCGAGCTGTCGTGGGCGACCTGGTCGGCGTTCCGCTTCGTCTTCTTCGCGCTCCACTCGGTCGACGCGTTCCTGCAGATCGGCCATGGCGCGCGCTACGGCGCGGGCGACTTCAATGTCCAGCAGCTCCCGGGCGCGCTGCTGCCCGAGCCATCGCGCGTCGGGATGACCGTCGTGTATGGCGCGCTGTGCGTGCTGTTCGCGCTGATCGCGCAGGGCGCCGCGGTGCGCTGGGCGCTGCCGATCGCGACCGCGCTGTACGGCTACGCCTACTTCGTCAGCCAGCTCGACTCCTACCAGCACCACTACCTCATGTGGCTCGTGCTGCTGCTCCTGTGCTTCGTGCCGACGCGATCCGATCCCGCGCCGCCGGGCGGACGCGTCGCCTGGGTGCGGGCGTGGTCGCTGCGCCTGGTCCTGGTGCAGCTCGCGATCGTCTACGCCTGGGCCGCGCTCGCCAAGCTCGATCCGGTCTGGCTCGACGGCACCGCGCTGCAGCGCATGGTTCGCCCGTCGACGATCCGCGACGTCTGCGGGTTGCTCGGCTTCCCGACCGTCGCGATCGGCGTGCTCGGCGTCGAGGTCGTCCTCGCCGCGACGGTGTGGATCCGGCGGCTGTGGTTCGTCGCGCTGCCGCTCGGCGTCGGCATGCACGGCGGCATCGAGCTCATCGGCCTCGACATCGGCCTGTTCTCGTACTTCATGCTCGCGATCTACCTGCTGCTGGTGCCCGACGCGATCGTCCGCGCCGTCGTGACCCGCCTGACCGCCGTCGCGGCGCAGCGCGCGCGCATCCCCGCCGTGGTGCGGACCGCGATCGCTGCGGTCGTGATCGTCGCGTCGGTGATCGTGATCGTGCTGCACCCGCTGCCGCTCGCCGCGGTCGCCATCGCGCTCGCGCTGATCGCGGGCGCGCTGGTGAAGCACGTCCGCACCGTCGCCCTCGCGATCGCGCCGCTGGCGGTGCTGCTCACCGTCACCCAGGTCGCCAACGATCACTACCGTCACTGGGGCGGTGCATCGCGGCGGCTCGGCCTCGCCGACGAGCGCACCGCGTACCAGGGCCTGCTCGCGGTCGATCCGGCGTCGGAGTACGCGCACTATTACCTCGGCCAGCTCGACCGCAAGGCGGGCGACGAGACCGCGGCGCTCGCGCACCTCCGCGCCGCCCAGGCGTCCGAGCCGCGGCGCGCCCGCGCCTACCTCGCCGAGGTCGGCCTCCAGCTCGCGGCGCAGCGCCGGCCGATGGCGCTCGACGCGATCGAGCGCGGCCTCGCGATCGATCCGACCAGCGTGGAGCTGCGGCGCCGCCGCGACGAGCTCGCCGATGCCGACTAAGGCCGAGCGCGCGGCGAAGATCGCGCACATCCTCGACGAGCGGTTCCCCGCGCCCGCGATCCCGCTCGCGCATGGCGATCCGTTCCAGCTCCTGGTCGCGGTCGCGCTGTCGGCCCAGACCACCGACGCCCGCGTCAACCTGGTCACGCCCGCGCTGTTCGCCGACGCGCCCGACGCCGCCGCGATGGCGCGGCTGTCCGACGCCGCGATCCTCGCCCACATCCGCACCTGCGGCCTGGCGCCGACCAAGGCGAAGAACGTGCGCGCGCTGGCGCAGCAGCTGGTCCGCGATCACGGCGGCGTGGTGCCGCGCGACTTCGCCGCGCTCGAGGCGCTGCCCGGCGTCGGCCACAAGACCGCGAGCGTGGTGATGGCCCAGGCGTTCGGCGTCGCGGCGTTTCCCGTCGACACCCACATCCATCGCCTGGCCGCGCGCTGGAGCCTGTCGAGCGGCAAGGACGTCGTCACCACCGAGCGCGACCTCAAGCGCGCGTTCCCCGAGGCGTCGTGGAACCTGCTGCACCTGCAGATCATCTATTTTGGCCGCGCGTACTGTCCGGCCCGCGGACACGTCATCGCGGCGTGCCCGATCTGCGCGTGGGCGATGTCGGGGCGGCGGGCCGCGGCCGAGCGAGCCGCGGGCACGAGTCGCTGATAAGGTGCGTCTCATGGCGGACGACAAGCTCGATCGGATCGTCGAGGCGCGCATGAAGCTGCGGGCCCGCTTCGAGCGCGAGATGGCGGCGTCACCGTCGGTGGCCGACGCCGCGCCGCTCGGGACCGGACCGCACAACCGCCACGGCATGCCGCAGCTGCCGCCCGATCAGTACGAGACCAAGAAGTGGCCCGTGCTCGATCTCGGCCTCAAGCCGCAGATCAGCAAGGATCGCTGGAAGCTCGAGATCATCGGCGCGGTCGCCGCGCCGCGGGTGCTGCAGTGGGCCGACCTCGAGGGGTTCGAGCCGATCGACGACGTCAGCGATTTCCACTGCGTCACCAAGTGGTCGCGGCTGAACGTGCGCTGGCGCGGGGTCCGCCTCGCCGACGTCCTCGCCGCCGCCGAGCCCGAGGACCGCGCCGGCTTCGTGATGTGCCACGGGTCGGACGGCTACACCGTCACCTGCCGCTGGCCGAGGCGCTCAAGCCTGACGTCCTCCTGGTCCACACCGTCGACGGCGCGCCGCTGCCGATCGAGCACGGCGGGCCGTGCCGCGTGATCACGCCGCAGCTCTACGCGTGGAAGGGCGCGAAGTGGATCTCGCGCATCGAGCTCCTGGCCGAGGACAAGCTCGGCTTCTGGGAGGAGCGCGGCTACTCGAACACCGCCTACCCGTGGCGCAACGATCGCTACTCGTAGAGATCACGCACGGCGAGCGCACCCGCACGGTCGCGGTCGCGGCAGCGACGGCCCGACGCTCACTTGCGGTGGCACGTCGCTGGCAATGCCCTCGGGCATGCGTACCCTGCCGACCTCCCTCCTCGCGCTCGTCCTCGCCTCCACTGCCGCTGGTTGTGTCGCCTCCGACGGCGATTCGTCGTTCACCGTCTCCAACCGAAGCAGCTACTTCATCGAGGAGATCCACCTCGCCGAGGTCTCGGATCCGACCTGGGGCCCCGATCTGATCGGCGGCGCGCTCGCGCCCGGAGAAGATCTGATCATCACCAACATCGAGTGCGGCACCTACGACGTCCTGGTCGTCGACGAGACCGGCGTCGACTGCGAGCTGCAGAACCTCGAGCTGTGCTTCGACAACGACGCCTGGGTGATCGACGACATCACGCTCGACGTCTGCGCGTTCAACCCGGTGCGCTAGCGCTGCGGGGGCTGGCAAAGGCTGCGATCCCGGATACCTGGAACCAGCCGCTGAAAAGCCCACGAGAATCCTGTTGCGTTGGCCGAGCGGAATGAATATTCATTCTCTCCATGAGCGGCGCCAAGGACCTCGAGACGGCAGCGACCCAGCGGGTCCGCGAGCCGATCAAGGGCGACGCCCGCCGCGCGGGGATGGCCTCGGTCCGCGGCAGCGGTGACAAGCGCGACGCGATCCTCGCCGCGGCGCTCGCGCTGTTCGTCGAGCGCGGCTTCCACGGCACCGCGGTGCCCGAGGTCGCGGAGCGCGCGGGTGTCGGCGCCGGCACGATCTACCGCTACTTCGAGTCGAAGGAGCAGCTGGTCAACGAGCTGTACCGCCGCCACAAGCAGCTGCTCGCGACCCGGGTGCTGACCCAGTTTCCCCTCGAGGTTTCCGCCCGCGCTCAGTTCGGCGCGCTGTGGCACCGCATGGCGCGCTTCGTCGCCGACGAGCCGCTGGGCTTCGCGTTCCTCGAGCTGCACAACCACCGCTCGTACCTCGACGCCGAGAGCCGTGCGGTCGAGGAGCGGCTGCGGCAGTTCGGCGTGAAGTTCCTCGAGGTCGCGCAGCGCAAGGGCGAGATCCGCGCGGTCGCGCCCGGCATCCTCATCGGCCTGGTGCTGGGCGGGTTCGTCGGCCTGGTCCGCCACGCCAGCGAGTGCGGCCTGATCCTCGACGATGCCGCCTGGACCACTGCCGAGCAGTGCGTCTGGGAAGCCATCCGCAGCTAGCGTTCCGCGATTCCAACCAAACGGAATCGCTCGATTTTCGTCCGCGACAGAATGAACGTTCATTCCAATCGACAAGCAGGAGCCCCGATCATGTCCGCCCACGCCACCGTCCCGAGCACCGCGTCGACCTCGTCCACCAAGCCGACCGCCCCCGTCGCTCCGCGCGATCCCAACCAGCAGATCGTGCTCATCACCGGCGCGACCGCGGGCATCGGTCGCACGACGGCGCTCCACCTCGCGGCGCTCGGCTACCACGTGATCGCGACCGGTCGTCGGGTCGGCGAGCTCGAGGCCCTGCGCGCGGTGGCGCCCGCGGGCAGCCGCCTCGACACCACCGTGCTCGACGTGACCTCGGCCGAGTCGATCGCCCGCGCGATCGTCGAGGTCGACCGACTCAGCCACGGCCACGGCCTCGACGTGCTGGTCAACAACGCCGGCTTCGGCCTGATCGGCCCGATCACCGAGATCTCCGACTCCGAGCTGCGCCGCCAGTACGACACCAACGTGTTCGGCCTGATGGCGGTGACCCGCGCGTTCGTCCCGGCGATGCGCGATCGCGGCCGCGGCCGCATCGTCAACGTGTCGAGCATGGGCGGCAAGATGACGATCCCGTTCATGGCCGCGTACAACTCGACCAAGTACGCGCTCGAGTC
>JAYTAJ010001079.1:0-6289 GCA_043737575.1 Myxococcales bacterium
CTGGCGCTGGCGGGGGTGACGGTGTCGGACTTCCGGATCGCGGCCGGCGGCCGGACCCGGGTGTGGCTGACGCCGCCGCGCCACGTCGATCTCGACGACATGCGGCTGGCGCCCGGCGATCCGGTGGTGCTGTGGCGGCACACGCCGAACGAGCCGGACGCGGCGCGCGGCGTGATGGCGCGGCCGGATCGCGGCGAGCTGATCGTGATCATCGCGGGCGATCTGCCCGACGCGATCGTCGAGGCCGGCGGCAACCTCGACATCGAGGCACCGGAGTCGACGTTCGATCGCGGCGATCGAGCGATCGCGCGCGCGCGCAACGCGAAGCCAACCAGCGCGCTGCGGCGGATGCTGGCGGTGCTGCTCGGCCAGCGGCCGGCGAAGGTCGCGCGCGCGTTGGCGTGGACGCCGCTCGACGCCGAGCTCGACGACGCCCAGCGCGCGGCGATCCACGAGGCGCTCGCCGCCGAGGAGGTCGCGCTGATCCACGGGCCGCCGGGCACCGGCAAGACCCGCACGCTGGTCGAGGTGATCCGCCAGTGCGGGCTGCGCGGCGAGGCGGTGCTCGCGACCGCGCCGTCGAACACCGCGGTCGACAACCTCGGCGAGCGGCTGTGGGCCGCCGGGGTCGCGGTGGTCCGGGTCGGTCACCCCGCGCGGATCTCGTCGGCGATGGAGGCGCGCAGCCTCGACGCGCTGGTCGCGGCGTCGGACGGCGCCCGGTTGTCACGCGAGCTGGCGGCGCGGGCCCGCGAGCTGCGCCGCGCCACCCGCGGCCCGAACGCGCGCGAGATCTGGGCCGAGATCCGCGGGCTCGAGCGCGACGCCCGCGCGGCGCTCGCCGAGGCCGAGGCCCACCTGATCGCGACCGCGCCGGTCGTGCTCGCGACCTGCGCGGGCGCCGACTCGTACGCGCTCGGCGATCGCACCTTCCCGGTCGTCGTCCTCGACGAGGCGACCCAGGCGCCGGATCCGCTGGCGCTGTGCGCGCTGGCCCGCGGCGAGCGCGCGATCCTCGCCGGCGATCCGCACCAGCTGCCGCCGACGGTGATCGATCACGACGCCGCGCGGGCCGGCCTCGGCACCACGCTGTTCGAGCGCCGGGCCCAGGCCGCGGGCGCGCCGATGCTGGTGCAGCAGCACCGCATGCACGCCGACATCATGGCGTTCCCGTCGCGCAGCAAGTACGGCGGCGCGCTGATCGCCGCGCCCGCGGTCGCGGCCCACACCCTCGACGATCTCGGCGCCGCCGCCGACCCCGACCGCGGCGGCGCGCTGTGGTTCCTCGACACCGCGGGCAAGGACTGGCTCGATCGCAAGGGCAGCCCCGACGACCGCGACGACGATCGCGCCGCCAGCGATCCGTCGACCTGGAACCCCGAGCAGGCCGAGCGGGTCGCGGTCGAGGTCCGCCGCCTCCTCGCGCGCGGCGTGGCGCCGACCGACGTCGCGGTGATCGCCGCCTACGACGCCGAGGTCCGACGGCTGCGCACGCTGCTCGCGCCCGAGCGCGCCGCCGGCCTCGAGATCGCGACCGTCGACGGCTTCCAGGGCCGCGAGAAGGAGGCGGTCGTCCTCGACACCGTCCGCTCCAATCCCGACGGCGAGCTCGGCTTCCTCGCCGACACCCGCCGCATGAACGTCGCGCTGACCCGGGCCCGTCGCTTCCTGCTCGTGGTCGGCGACTCGGCGACGCTCGGCGCCCATCCGTACTATCAGGCGCTGGTCGACGCGGTCGACGAGCTCGGCGCCCACGGCAGCGCCTGGGCCGACGACGGTTGACGATCGATCGCGGGCCGCCCAAGGTCTAGCCATGCTCGACCTCTACACGTGGCGTACGCCGAACGGTCGCAAGGTCCCCATCCTCCTCGCCGAGCTCGCGCTGCCGCACCAGCTCCACCTCGTCGACATCAGCAAGAAGCAGCAGAAGCTACCCGACTACCTGGCGATCAACCCCAACGGCAAGATCCCCGCGCTGGTCGACACCGACGGCGGCGACCGCGTCGTCCTCTTCGAGTCGGGCGCGATCCTCGACTACCTGGCCGACAAGCACGGCAAGCTCCTCCCGACCACGCCCGCGGCGCGCGCCGAGGTCCGGTCGTGGCTGTACTGGCAGGTCGGCGGCCCTGGCCCGATCTTCGGTCAGCTCGGCCACTACGTCGTCGAGGAGCGCGACAACCCGGCGGCCCACGATCGCTTCATGGCCGAGACCCAGCGCCTGGTCGGCGTGCTCGATCGCCGCCTCCACGATCGCGACCACGTCGCGGGCGACTACTCGATCGCCGACATCGCCTGCTATCCGTGGTTGGTCGCGCTGGCCGAGCGGGTGCCGGCCGCCCTCGAGGGCGCCGAGCACGTCGCGCGGTGGATGGCGCGCCTCGCGATCCGACCCGCGGTGATCACCGGCATGTCGGTCGCGGCACAGACGTAGGCGTGGCCGCGGCGGCGGCGTAGACTGCGGTCATGCGCATCCCGGCCGAGCCTCGCGTCATCATCCGCGCCTGCAAGGACTACGACGTCGAGAAGCTGCGGCGCATCTACCGCGAGGGCATGGAGGAGCTGGGGCTGCGTCCGTTCGGCCGCACGCTGGTGAAGCCCAACCTGGTCGCGGCCGGCGAGATGTTCCCCTACGCGTACACCCGACCCGAGTGCGGCGAGGCGATGCTGCGGGCGCTGCGCGACGTCGGCGCCGGCGCGATGGAGGAGCTCGCGGTCGGCGAGCGCTGCGGCATCACGGTGCCGACCCGACTGGCGTTCGCGCAGTCGGGCTGGGACGACGCCCTGGCGCGAGTCGGCAACGTCAAGCGCTACTGCTTCGAGGAGGTCAGCCAGGTCGAGATCCCGCTGTCGCATCCGACCCGGCTGCGCGACTACATCTTCACGCCCGAGCCGGTCGCGCGCGCCGACTTCTTCGTGAACATGCCGAAGTTCAAGGCCCACCCGTGGACGACGGTGACGTTCTCGATGAAGAACTACATCGGCATCCAGGACGACCGTCACCGGCTGATCGATCACGATCACAAGCTCAACGAGAAGATCGCCGACCTGCAGTACATCATCCAGCCGCAGTTCATCGCGATCGACGGCATCACCGCCGGCGAGGGCCGCATGCTGACGCCGACGCCGTTCGCGCTCGGCCTCATCATCATGGGCAACAGCCAGGTCGCGTTCGACGCGGTGTGCTCGGCGATCATCGGCCTCGATCCCCGTACCGTCGATCACATCCGGCTCGCCGAGGACAACGGCTTCGGCACCACCGATCTGGCGCGCATCAAGATCACCGGTGACGTCACGCTCGAGGAGGCCCAGGCCCGCGCCAAGGGCTTCAAGGTCGGCCTCATCCGCGTCGAGAAGTACTTCGAGGGCTCGAACATCACCGCCTACGCCGGGCCGCCGCCCGAGCCCGAGCACTCCGACTACTGCTGGGGCGGATGCCCGGGCGCGATCGAGGAGGCGATCGAGATCCTCCGGGTCTACGACAAGGACTGCGACGCCAAGATGCCGCGGCTGCACGTCGTGTTCGGCAAGTACGCCGGGCCGATCAACGCCGGGCCCGGGGAGAAGGTGGTGTTCATCGGCGACTGCGCCGACTGGTCGGGACACCTGCAGGGCAAGCTGGTGCAGATCCGATCGACCTACCAGGATCGCAGCACGCTCGATCCTCACACCGCGAAGCACGACGACATCTTCAAGAAGCTCGGCTCGACCAGCGCCAAGGCGGCGACGACCAAGAACGCGAGCCACATCCGCCTCGAGGGCTGCCCGGTCTCGGTCGCCGAGCAGGTGCTGACCTTGGTGTCGGTCGGCGGCCTCAAGAATCCGTACACCGACAAGACCCAGGTCTCGGCGTTCACCCGCAGCTACCTCGGCTGGCGATCGCGGGTCGTGCTCAACCGGCTGCAGCGCAAGCGCTACCAGGAGCACGGCTCGTTCGCCGAGCGCGGTCAGGCGGCTCCCGAGATGGCGCGCGTGACCGGCAAGCCCGGCGCGTAGCGGTTGCGTCGTCGGCGCGGACGCGTACGATCGAGCGATGGCCTTGCCGCACGCACGCACTTACGTCCATGGGGTCGGGGGACACGCCGAGCGGGTCGGCGCCCGGGCCCGGTTCGCGGCGCGCCGCGCCGGTCGCTACAGCCTCGGCGTCGCCAAGGTCGTGCTGTGGCTCTTGGTCGTCACGTCGTCGCTGCTCGCGATCGTGCTGCTGGCGGCGCGCGGTGGGCCGAGCTACCGCGACGCCCACGCCGAGCGTGAACGCGCGAGCCGCGAGCTGTCGCGGCGCGCCATCGAGATCGAGCCCGTCCACGAGCGAACCCGGTGACGACATCGGGCATGCTCGGCGGATGCGGGTCCATCACCTGAACTGCGGCACGCTGTGTCCGTTCGCCGGATCGCTGTTCGGCATCCGCCGCATGGTGTGCCACTGCCTCCTGGTCGAGACCGATCGCGATGGCCTGGTGCTGATCGACACCGGCTGGGGCACCGCCGAGTGTCGCGATCGCAAGCTGCTGCCCGGCTTCTTCCGCGGCCTGGTGGCGCCGGCCCTCGACCCGACCGAGACCGCGCTGGCGCAGCTGCCCGGCCTCGGCTTCGCGGCCACGGACGTCCGCCACCTGGTCGTGACCCACCTCGATCTCGATCACGCGGGCGGGCTGTCGGACTTCCCGCACGCGACGGTGCACCTGCACCAGCGCGAGCTCGACGCGGCGACCGCGCGCGCGACCGTCGCCGAGCGCCGCCGCTACCTGCCGCACCAGTGGGCCCACGGTCCGCGCTGGAGCCCGGTCACCGAGACCGGCGACACCTGGCGCGGCCTGCCCGCGGTGCGCAAGCTGCCCGGCCTCGACGCCGACGTCGCGCTGGTGCCGATGCACGGCCACACCCGCGGCCACTCGGCGATCGTCGTCGGGACCGGCGGCGCCTGGCAGGTCCACGCCGGCGACGCGTACTTCCACCACGCCGAGCTGACCGCGACGCCGACCGACGCGCCGCTCGGCGTGCGGCTGTTCCAGAAGGCGATGCAGGTCGACGCCAAGGCGCGCTACGCGTCGCAGGCGGCGCTGCGCGAGCTCAAGGCCGCGCACGCCGACGTCACGATCTTCTCGGCCCACGATCCCGCCGAGCTGCCGCGCGCCGACGCCGCCACCGCGGCCGCATGACGACGCGCGCGCTCGCCGCGATCGCGCTGACCGGCTGCAACGCGGTGTTCGGCCTCCACGAGCCGCAGGGCGCCGTCGATGGTGGCGGCGTCGACAGCGCGGCGCCAACCGCGGCGGGCGCGATCCACGCGGCGAGCCACGACTACCTCGACGTCAACGGCACCGCGATCGTGACGTATCGGCTCGACGCCGAGCTCGGGCCCGCGACCTGGACCTGCGACGAGCACCTGCGCGTCGGTGGCTGCGCGACCGCGACCTGCCGACCCAGCGATCGAGTGGCGCGCCCCGCCGCGGGCCTGGTGACCTTCACGGCCGCGCTGACCGACACCCTCGCGCCCGAGGCCGACGGCAACTACCTGCCGCGGACGGCGACCGGTCGGCTGTTCCTGCCCGACACGTCGCTGCACGTCGCCGCGATCGGCGGCGCCGACGTGCCCGGGTTCGACGCGCAGGTGACCACGCCGAGCTCGGTGACGTTCACGACGTTCGTGCCGTCGCCTGGCGGCGCGATGGCGATCTACGAGCGCGACGACGATCTCGATCTGACGTGGGACGGCGGCACCGTCGGGCACGTGGTCATCACGATCACGGCGTCCAGCGGCGTCTCGGTCCTGTGCGCGTTCCCCGCGAGCGGCGGCGGCGGCGTGGTCCACCACACGCTGCTCCAGGAGCTGCCGCTCGGGCCCGGCCGGTTCGCCGCGGCGGTGTGGTCGTCGACGCTGATCGCCGCGGGGACCTACTCGGTGCAGGTCACCGCGAGCGTGGTCGGCAAGACCGACGCAGGTGACTGGGCCGCGGGCGACGTCCTCCTCGAGTAGTCAGCGCACCGGGACGACGGTGAGCTGGTCCGCGACCAGCTCGATCTGGTTCGGGCCGACGAACGGACCGCCGAGGGTCGCGACGCCGGTGCCGACCGGGACGTTGGGGAAGAACACCTGCGCGCCGGTGTTACCCAGCGCCCAGGCCTCGGCGTTGTACGCGTAGCTGGGGGTGCCGCTCGACAGCGTGATCGGCGACGCGGTGCCGCGGGTGTCGACGAGGACGTGGGCCCGCTCGTCGTCGTAGGTCATGCCCGTCATCAGCGCGCCGTAGTGGGCGTCGCGATCGGCGACGGCGAGGCCGCGAGCGCTGAA
>JAYTAJ010001080.1:0-6288 GCA_043737575.1 Myxococcales bacterium
CAGGCGCTTGTCGAGCCGGAAGACCGGCATTGGCCGCGCAGTGTAGCGCGGACTCGACTCCCAACCGGGATTCGGACCCTCGCTCCGCTCGTGTCCTCAGAGGAGCTGCGCGACGCGGTAGGTGCCGACGTGAGCGTCGATCGACGCCTCGATCGGATCGGCGTAGCCACCGCCGAGCGTCAGCACCACCGGGACGCCGCGGCCGCGGAAGTGCGAGAGGACCCGGCGATCGCGCTCGCGCAGCCCGGCGTGGGTCATCGCCAGCCGACCGAGCCGGTCGGCCGCGAGGGCGTCGACGCCGGCCTGGTACAGCACCAGCTGCGGCGTGAACCGCGCGGCGATGGTCGCGATGGCGCGATCGATCGCGGCGAGCACGACATCGTCGTCGGCGCCGTCGGCCAGCTCGACGTCGAGATCGCTCGGCGGCTTCACGAACGGAAAGTTGCGGGCGCCGTGGAGCGACGCGGTGAACACCCGCGGCTCCGCGCCGAAGATCGCGGCGGTGCCGTCGCCCTGGTGGACGTCGGCGTCGAACACCAGCACGCGCTCGACCGCGCCCTCGGCGAGCAGCGTCGCCGCGGTGACCGCCAGATCGTTCCACACGCAGAAGCCGCTGCCGAAATCGCGATGCGCATGATGCGTGCCGCCCGCGAGGTTGCCGGCGAGGCCGTCGACCAGCGCGATCCGCGCCGCCGCCAGGGTGCCGCCGACCGACGCCCGCGATCGCCGCACCAGCGCCTCGGACCACGGCAGGCCGATCCGCCGCTGGGCCTGCGGGTCGAGCGTGCCGTCGAGCACCGCGCCGACGTAGGCCGGGGCGTGGACCCGCTCGAGCTCGGCGCGGGTCGCCAGCGGCGACGGCGCGAGGTCGTCGGCGCCGATCACGCCGCCGTCGATCAGGGCGGCGCGCAGCCGCGCGTACTTGGCCATCGGGAAGCGATGCCCGGCCGGCAGCGGCACGCCGTGATGGTCGCAGTAGAACACCCGCACGCGCCTCGACTCGACCACGCGCGCGGTCACGCGACAAGCGCCGGCTCCGGCTGATACCTTCGCCGCGATGGCCGATTCCCCCGTCGAGCACCTCCCCGGCGTCATCCCCAAGCCGCCCGGCACGCGCGAGTTCACGTTGCGCGCGGTCATCGCCGGCATCGTCGTCGCCGCGATCATGGGCTCGTCGTATCCGTACATCGTGCTGAAGCTCGGCTTCGGCCCGAACGTGTCGGTGGTCGCCGCGTTCTTCGGCTACCTGTTCCTCGGCATCCTGTTCCGCAACTTCAACCGCTGGGAGAACAACGTCGTCCAGACCGCGGGCACGTCGGCGGCGCAGACCGCGTTCATGTGCGTGATCCTCGCGGCCTTCGATCTGCTGTCGCAGAACCCCGAGCTGAACTACCACTTCGCGCCGACGATCCTCGAGTCGTTCCTGTGGCTCCTGGCCGCCAGCGTCCTCGGCATCCTGCTCGCGGTGCCGCTGCGCCGCCACTACATCGAGGAGGAGAACCTCACCTACGCCGACGGCGTCGCCGCCGCCGAGACCATCATCGTCCTCGACGCCCGCGGCCCCGAGGCCCGCCGCGCCGCGGTCGCGCTGTTCGCCGCCACGCTGGTGTCGGGCCTGACCTGGATCCTGACCACCAAGTGGGGCGGCCACGTCCTGCCCGAGGTGCTGATCCCGACGATGTTCGGCATGACCTACTTCGCCGCGGGCGCCGGCCTGGCGGTCAGCGCGCTCGGCATCGGCTCGGGCATGATCGTCGGCAACCGCATCAACATCAGCATGGCGATCGGCGCGGTGATCGCGTGGGTCATCGCGCCCGACATCTTGAAGCGCGAGGGCCTGATCGAGTTCACCGACGGGCCGCTCTTCGACTCGGTGTCGCGCGGCAAGATGCTCCTGTGGATGATGTGGCCGGGCACGGGCATGCTGATCGCCGCGGGCCTGACCGCGCTGTTCCTGAAGTGGCGCACGCTGAGGCGCAGCTTCAGCACGCTGTCGTCGGACGCGATCGACTCGGGCGAGTTCCCGCTGCGCTGGGTCGGCATCGGCGTCGCGATGGCGTCGGTCATGCTGATCATCGTCGAGTGGGTGTTCTTCGGGCTCGAGCCGTGGTGGACCGCCACCGCGATCCTGTTGTCGGTGCCGCTGATGCTGGTCGGCCTGCGGGTGCTCGGCGAGACCAACTGGGGTCCGATCAGCCAGCTCACCAACGTCATGCAGGCGACGTTCGCGTTCCTGGTGCCTGGCAACCTGACCTCGAACCTCGCAGCCAGCGGCACCACGGGCACCGTGGCCGTGCAGTCCGAGGCGATCATGCAGGACTACAAGGCCGGCCACATCATCGGCTCGACGCCGAGGTACCTGACCTACTCGCAGCTGATCGCGGCACCGGTCGGCGCGGCCGCGGTGTCCTTCGCCTATCCGCTGCTCAAGGACACCTACGGCGTCGGCGGCGACGACGGCCTGGCGTCGCCGATCTCGCAGCGCATCGCCGGCTTCGCCAACGTGGTCACCAAGGGCGTCGACGCCCTGCCCGCCTACGCGCTCGAGGCGATGCTGATCGGCGCGGTGGTCGGCATCCTGATCACGCTGCTCGAGCTGCGCTGGAAGCAGTGGGTGCCGTCGGCGACCGGCCTCGGCATCGGCATGATGGTGCCGGGCTCGGTGGTGTTCTCGATGGTGATCGGTGGCCTCTTGCTCAGCATCTGGACCCGGCTCCACAAGCAGAGCGCCACCCAGCTGTCGATGCCGCTGGCGTCGGGGCTCATCGCGGGCGAGGCGATCATGGCGATCTTGGTCCCCTTGCTGATCGCGATCGGGCTCCTGGAGATTTGACGGCGCCGCTCACCCACGACGAGGAGCTCGCCCGCCTCGCCACGCGCCTGGGGGAGCTGCGCGGCCGCGCGCTGCGGGCGCCGCTGACCGCGGCGCAGCTGCAGCAGCTCGCGCGCACCGCCGCCGAGCTGGCCAAGATGATCCCGCAGCTCACCCGCTACGTCGCCGCGCTCGAGCACAGCCGCGGGCTCGCCCTCGAGAGCCAGCGCGCGCTCCTGACCCGGGTGACGGCGCTCGAGCTCGACGCCGCGATGGTGGTGGTGACCGAGCTGCGGCGGGCCGGGCAGATCCGCGCCGCGGTGCGCGCGTACGTCACGCTGGTGGTGCGGGCGCCGCGCGACGACCGCTTCGCCGATCGGCTGGCCGGGCTGTCGCATCTGCTCGAGGAGTACGCGATCAACCCCGCGGCGGGGATCACGCGGAGCCTGGCGCGCTCGCTGCACCCGGGCTGGTGGTCGAATCCGTTCAACCACGAGCTGGTCGACCAGACCTTCGGCGAGCTGCGGATCGACTGGTCGCGACTCCCTTGAGGATGGCGTTCGTCCGCGCCGCGCGGCACAGTGTAGCCATGCGTCGCGCCGTGCTCCTCATCGTCCTCGCCCTCGCCGCGTGCGACAACCGCAACGAGGCTCGGGTCGGCGGCGCGATCCTGCCGCAGGTGCTCCAGACCACCGCGCTGCCCGCGGGCGGCACCACCATCGCGGTCCTGCCCGGCGTCGCGCCGACGATCACGACCACGCCCGCGCAGCTGGCGTTCGACGTCAACGTCCCGTGGTCGCAGGTGCAGCCGCTGCTCGCGGCCCGGCCGATCCTGGTGGTCGGCAATCGCGACAAGCTGCGGCGCTTCACCCTCGAGGACGTCCTCGACGATGCCCCCGCGGTGACGATCGTCGCGACCGCGCGCGGCAAGTTCTGCCTGTCGCCGCCCGACACCGAGCTCGCCTACTGCATGGAGAGCTCGGATCGCCGCCGCATCAGCGCCGCCTTCGTCCGCGAGGTGATGCGCAAGGCGGTCGACGAGTACGGCATCACCCAGGCCGTGGTCGATCCCGAGTCCGAGGTCGAGTGGGCCGATCTGGTCCGCACCATCGATGGCGCCCGCACCTGCTGCAAGGTGCCGGTCAAGGTCGCGCTCAAGCGCCCGCCGGCCTGACTTTCCTCGATCGCGCCGCTTCCTTTCCTCGACGGAATTCGGCAGGGTCACGACATGGGTCCGGACGACGGTGAGCGCGAACAGCCGGAGCGCGGCGACCCCGACGCCTCGACCGAGGTGGCGCGCCTCGATCCGGCCGAGTCGGCGCACATCACGCAAGAGATCCGCGAGATCGCGGAGTCGCGCGGCGGCGACGGCTGGGCGATGGAGGACGACGCCGGGCCCGCACCCGCCGCGGACCCGCCGCCCGCCGCCGACGAGCCGCTCAACGTCGACGAGCTGCGCGACGCCTGGGCGGTGCTCGATCCCACCGAGCGCCGCGACGGCCTGCACCTCTTGCCGCGCGAGGACGGCGAGGAGTACTTCATCGCGCTGCCGGGCGCCGACCAGGCCGATCTGCTGCGGGCGATGAGCCGCGGCGAGCGGCGGTCGTGGATGCGCCTGCTCGAGCCCGACGACGTCGCCGACGTGGTCCAGGCCGCGCCCGGCGGCGAGCGCGCGACGCTCCTGGCGCTGCTCGACGGACCGACCCGCAAGGAGGTCGAGGCGCTGCTCGCCTACGAGGAGGACGAGGCCGGCGGCCTGATGAACACCCGCTACGCCCGGCTGCGCCCGAACATGACCGCCGACGAGGCGATCAGCTACCTGCGGCGCCAGGCCCGGACCCAGGTCGAGACGATCTACTACGCGTTCGTCCTCGATCCCGACCAGCGCCTGCTCGGCGTGGTGTCGTTCCGCGATCTGTTCGCCGCCGCCGCGGCCCAGCGGGTCTCCGAGATCATGGAGCGCGACGTGGTGTCGGCCGATCCCGAGATGGATCAGGAGGCGCTGTCGCGGCTGTTCGCCGAGCACGACCTGTCGGTGGTGCCGATCGTCGAGCCGGGCGGGGTCATGAAGGGCATCGTCACCGTCGACGACATCGTCGACGTCGTCCAGGAGGAGGCGACCGAGGACGCCCAGAAGTTCGGCGGCATGGGCGCCCTCGAGGTGCCGTACCTGCAGACCCGGCGCCGCGAGATGCTGCGCAAGCGCGGGCCGTGGCTCGCGGTGCTGTTGATCGGCGGGATGCTGACCACCACGACCCTGGCGTTCTTCCAGGAGCAGATCGCCCGGGCCCATGTGCTCACGCTGTTCATCCCGCTCATCATCGCCAGCGGCGGCAACTCGGGATCGCAGGCGTCGACCTTGATGATCCGCGCGATGGCGCTGGGCGAGGTCCGCGCCGCCGACTGGTGGCGAGTGCTGCGCCGCGAGCTCGCGATCGGCGTCGCCCTCGGCCTCGGGCTCGGCGTCCTCGGCCTCATCCGCGTCCTGATCTGGGGCGCCGCCGGCAGCTACGGCGTGTTCTACGCGCGCATCGGCGTGACCGTCGCGTGCAGCCTGGTCGGCGTCGTCACCTTCGGCGCGGTGGTCGGCTCGATGCTGCCGTTCTTGCTGCGGCGGCTCGGGGCCGACCCCGCGAGCGCCTCGGCGCCGTTCGTCGCGACCCTGGTCGACGTCACCGGCTTGGTGCTGTACTTCGCGATCGCCAACGTCGTGCTGTCGGGCGCGCTGCTGTAAGCGGCGCCTCGGACCTCAGCGCCGTGTTAGGGTGCGCTGCTTTGATCCCGTCACGCGTCTATCACTACCGCGACCCGGCCGCTGTCATCCTCGGCCTCAAGGAGCTGCGCAAGAAGGGTCTGACCCCGCGCGGCCTCCTGTTCGTCGCGCTCGATCCGCGGGGCGAGACCTACCTCGCGGTCCCCGAAGATCTCGACGCGGTGGCCAACGTCCGGGTCGGCGACAAGATGTCGCTCGAGCCGCCGTGGCAGGGCCGCTACTTTCACCTGGACGCGATCCACCGCCTGCCGGGCGACACCGTCCTGTGGAACGGCGATCGCCGCCTGGGCGACACCGGCAGCGCGCCCGAGGTCGCGTGCGCGATCGCCGAGTGGCTCAAGGGCTCGAGCGCCAAGAACGTCTTCCTCGGCTGCACGCCGCACCAGCCCGGCTCGTGGTGGACCACCGACCATCGCTCGGTGGTGATCGATCTCCACGCCCGCGGCCTGGTCGACACCGTCGTCACCACGTCGGGTCTCCTGGCCCGCCGCATCAACGAGCCGACGCTGTTCCACGTCGACTTCGCGACCCTGGCCGCCAACGGGGGCCCGCGCGACGGCTGGCACGACGTCTTCACGTCGCAGATGGGCAACATCCTCCTGGTCGAGCGCCGCGTCCTCGGCTACCGCCTGGTGCTGACCTGCGAGCGCGGCTTGATCGAGATCGACGTCAGCCACCTGCCGGATCTGGTCATCGAGACCGC
>JAYTAJ010001081.1:0-14318 GCA_043737575.1 Myxococcales bacterium
CCCGTCGTTGGTGTGGCAGGTGTTGCAGCCCTTCTTGTTGAAGACGTTCTCGCCGAGCGGCGCGCCCGACAGCTGCATCTTCTTGGCGTAGGCGTCCGACAGGTACTGCTCGTACTTGCCGGGCTCGTGGACGACGACCTTGGTCTTCATCAGCGAGTGGTCGGTGCCGCAGTACTCGGTGCAGTACACGCGGTAGACGCCGGGGCGGGTCGCGTAGAACCAGACGTACGAGTAGCGCCGCGGCACCACGTCTTGCTTCACGCGGAAGACCGGGATGAAGAAGCTGTGCAGCACGTCGCGCGAGGTCATGACCAGCTTCATGGGCTGGTTGAGCGGCGCGTGCAGCGCGTTGTCCTCGAGGCCGTTGTAGTAGCGGAAGTTCCAGCTCCACTTCGAGCCCTCGACGTACACGATGTTCTCGTGGCGCGGCTCGGGGATCGTGACGTTGGCGAGGTAGCTGCGCCAGCCGTAGACGAAGAGGATCACGCAGATGATCGTCGGGATGACGGTCCAGGTGATCTCGAGCGCGTCGTTGTGCGCGGGCGACGGCTCGGACTTGTGACCGGGCCGGTGGCGGTACTTGATGACGAGGTAGACGATCACGCCGGTGATCGCGAAGAAGAAGAAGATCGACATGCCGAGGACGGCGCGGAACAGGGTGTCGGGACCGTCGGCGGTCGTCGAGGCGGCGGGCGGCAGCCAGTAGTCGCCCATGTACGTGTACTTGTGGTCCTTGATGTCGCCGACCATCACCTCCCACCAGCCGGGCGCGCCGGCATCGGCGGGCGCAGCGGCGGCGGCAGGATCGGTGGGCGGCACGATCGGCACCACGGGCGGCGCGATCGGCACGGCGGGCGTCGGCGCGGAGAGCGTCGGTACCGCGGGCGTCGGCGCGGAGCTCGCGACCGGCGGCGTGGCGACGGGCGGTGTCTCCGCGGCGGTTGGCTGCGCGGCGGTTGGCTGCGCGGCGGTCGGCGCGGCTGGGGTGGGCGTGATTGGGTTGGTAGACGGCGGGGGTGCGGTGGGCGCAGGCTGCTGCGCACGCGCATCGGACCAGAGGCCGATGAGCAGCGCGAATGGGAGCAGCGCCTTCATGACGGTCTTCATGACGGATTGACTCCAGGCACGCGGCGACGCCGCGTGACCAGCACGCCAGCGACGAGGGCGCCGATGGCGAAGAACGCGAGCGCGGTGATCTGCAGAACGGTGCGGCCCCACCGTCGGCTGTTGGCCGCGGGGTCCCAGTGCAGGCAGGCCATGACGAACCCGGCAGCCGAGGACTGCTCCGACAGGCCGGCGCGGGTGATGGTCTCGTCGACCTCGGCCGAGGTCGGCTCGACGCCATGGAGGTAGCGAGTGACGGTGCCCGACGGAGCGAGCGCGATGATCGCGGCCGGGTGCGCGTACTCGCGCTGGGTCGCGATGTAGCGATAGCCGAAGCCGACCGCGTCGGCGACCGCGCGGATCGCGCGATCGTCGTCGGGACCGGTGGCGACGAGGAAGGTCCAGCCGCGATCGGCGATCGAGCCGCCGAGCCGCTGCAGCTCGGCGACGTAGCGGGCACGGGTGCGACCAGCGTCGGCGACCGGCTCGTCGGGCGCGAGCACGATCGTGACGAGGCGGAACTGGCGGCCGGGCACCAGGCGCGCAGCGGCGAGGGCCTTCACGACGCCGTTGAGCTGCGCGCTGCACAGCGACGGGCAGTTCGTGTAGTTGAACGTCAAGAGCACGGGCAGATCGCCGGTGACGACGTCGCGCAGCGTGGTGAGCGTGCCGTCGGTGACCCGGCCGTCGACGACGCGGAATCGCGCATCGAGCGGCACCACGGCGCCGAGCTGCTCGGTCACCACGACGGCCTCGATCAGCGCGGCGGGCGGCAGCGCCAGCTCCGACTGGCCCTGCGGCCGGCCGGGCACCTGTCCGCCGCCCGGACCGGACTGCGCGGCAACGCTCTCGTCATCCGCGCGCGCGCGCCCGCCCCCGACGACCGAGGTCATCAGAGCGAGGACGAGCGCGAGCGTGGAGGACTTCATGATCGATCAGTGCCCGGCGGCAGGCGCAGGCGTGGTCACGGCGGGCGTCGGGGTCGTCGCCGCGGGCGTCGGGGTCGTCGCCGCCGCGCCACCGCTCGGCATCGGCGCACCACCGCTCGGCGTCGTCGCGCCCGCGGGGGTGGTCGCGCCGGGATCGAAGCCACCCGGGGCGGTCCCGGGCTGGCCAGTCGCAGGCGTCCCGGGCGTGCCGGGCGTCACCGTGCCGTCGACCGGCAGCGGCGGGGCCACGATCAGACGGGGTCGACCGAACCACGGCTCGATCGTCGCCTTCTCCGACCGCGCGATCACCTGGATCAGGTTCGCGGGATCGACCTTGGCGTCGCGGATGATCAGCTCCTTCGCCGCGTCGATCGGCGTGGTGTAGAGCTGCACGTTGTTCGGGCCGTACACCACGCCCAGGCGCGGCTCGGTGATCTTGCCGACCTGCTCGGCCTTCAGGGTCGCGCGGGTCTCGGCCTGCTTGCCGAACTTGGCGACGTGATCGACCGCCGAGCTCTCGTTCAGGTACCAGGCCTCGATGCCGATGATCGACAGGTACACCAGCACCGAGCCGGTCAGGCCGACGGTGACGATGGCGATCGTGTTGAGCCGATCCGGATTCTTCTTTGCGCCGTCCATGGCCGCCTCAGTAGTTCTCGAAGCGCAGGGCCGCGCCCAGCTTCGGATCGTTGACGGGGATGAGGTTGCCACGCATCGACTTGCCGACTCCGGCCAGCCACAGCGCGACTAGCCCGAGGAGCAGCGTGACGTCCATCGCGTGAAAGCCAACCTTGAAAGCCTCGGGGTCGCCCTGGAGCGGGCCGCGGTTCCAGCCGCCGAGCTCGGTCCACTGCGCGTTGGGCATGATGTTCCAGTACAGGTCGAGGTAGTGGAAGATCAGCTGCCACACCGAGAAGAACGCGAGCAGCGGCAGGATGCGCTTGGTCCAGCGGGTGAGCAGCGAGAAGTACGGGAACGCCCACTGCCCGAGGACCAGCGCGATGCTCACGTACTGCCACTGGCTGAACATGCGGTAGTTGTAGAAGACCGTCTCCTCCTGCATGTTGCCGTACCAGATCAGCATGAACTGCGAGAACGCGGTGTAGATCCAGAAGAAGTTCCAGCCGAACGTGTACTTGCCGAGGTCGTGGTAGTGCTCGACGGTGACGGAGTGCTTGAGGCGGCCGGTGCGCTGGATGGCCATGTGCAGGAGCGCCAGCGTGCAGTAGGTCGCCAGCATCGAGCCGGCGAAGAAGTTCACGCTGAAGATCGTCGAGAACCACATCGGCGCCAGCGACATCACGAGGTCCATCGCCGCGAAGATCGTGGTGAGCGCGAACAGCACGATCGCGCCGCCCGACCACACCCGCATCTTCTCGGTGTGCGCGGGATCGCCGTCGGTGTCCTGCTGGACGCTGTGCTTGGTGAACCAGCGCGACAGGCCGATGTAGATCGCGAAGTAGACGACGTAGCGGCCGGCGAAGAAGAACGGATCGAGCCAGCCCGCCTTGTGGTGCATGTGGTGCCACAGCGGATGCTTGTCGTCGTGCAGCTGCTTCACCGACCAGAAGTACAGATCCTCGTAGCCGGCGAGCACCGGGATGATGAACACCAGGCCGAGGGCGAACACCCACGGGAAGGCGCCGACCATGAACTCGGCCTGGCGGCGGAGGACGATGCCCCAGCGCGCCCGCGCCAGGTGGCCGATGAGGATGAAGAACAACGAGCCGATGCAGATGGAGAACACGAACGTCCACGCGGTCAGGTACGCGTAGAAGAAGTGCTTCCAGTGATCGCCCTTGGTGGCGCCGAAGACGACGGACACGGCGAGCAGCACGAGGCCGGCCGCGAGGCCGCCCTTGGTGAGCTGCTTGCCGAGCTTGTCGGCCTTGTACTTCTCGTCGGGGTGGATCGGACCGACGGTGGAATTGGTGGAGCTCATGGTTGCCTCACCGGACCTGGGCGCCGGGCGGGAGATCGTCCCGGACCGCGTTCTGGCTGCGCTGGAGGGCGCGGACGTAGAGGACGATCGCCCAGCGATCCCGGACCGGGATCTGCGCGGCGTAGCCCATCATGGTGTTGTAGCCGTTCGAGATCGTGTTGTAGAGCTGGCCGTTCGGCATCGTGATCACGTTCGAGTTGGACGCGACCAGGTTGCGGGCCTCCCAGGCGCCGCCGAAGCCAGCGACGCGCTCGGGGACGATGCCGTGGCCGGCGCCGTCGTAGCCGTGGCACGGCGAGCAGTAGATGTTGTAGCGCTCCTGGCCGCGGTCGAGGACCGCCTTGGTCGCGACGACATCGGTCGGCAGGTCGGCGATCCACGCGCCGTCGCGCAGGCCGCGATAGAACGCGTCGTCGGCCTTGAGGTTGCCGCGGGCGATGGTGCCGGCGATCTCGCCGCGGTTGGCGCGGCCGTCGGCGAACTCGTCGAACGCCTGATCGCTCTTGGCCTTGGGCTGGTAGTCCATGTCCGAGAAGACATGCCAGTGCGGGTTGGTCGACTTCGAGGCGCGGGCCTTGAACGCGAGGGCGAACGGGATGATCGCGACGATGGTGAGGACGGTCAGCGCCGCCCAGATCGGCCGCGGCACCTCGCGCTGCTCGGGGCGGGCGTCGAGGTAGCACTCCTCGATGTGGGTCGCGCCGGCCGCGACCAGGAGCTGCTTGGTCTGATCGCGCTCGAAGCGCTTGTCGCCAGCCTCGATGCCGAGGAACAGGCCGTCGTCGGTGACGGTGGCGAAACGCTCGATGCGGAAGAACGGGTGCCAGACCTGCGGCAGCTTGTTGGCGGCCCACATCCCGAAGAACGTGGTGAGCACCGACAGCAAGATCGTCGTCTCGTAGGCGATCGGGATGTTGGCCGGGATGCTCCACGTCGGCTTGCCACCGACGTTCCACGGCCAGTTGTACGCGTTCATCCACCACTGCAGGAGCAGACCGCCGACCAGGCCGGCGGCGCCGCCGCAGAACACGGCGAGCGGCAAGCGGGTGCGCTTGATGCCCATCGCGTCGTCGATGCCGTGGACCGGGAACGGGCTGTAGCAGTCGAACTCGGTGTAGCCGGCGTTCTTCACCTTGCGCGCGGCTGCGATCAGCGCGCCCGGGGTGTCGAACTCGGCGAGCAAGCCGTGGAGCTCGCCACCCCCGTCCTCGGGGGTGTCTGGGAACGCGCCAGCGGGTACCGCAGGCGGTGGAGCTTCGTCGTGGGTTTCAGTCTCTGTCGCCATGGCTAGTGGTCGTCCTTGCCAGCGTGGGCCGCGGGCGAAACCGACTTCACTTCCGCGATCGCGACGATCGGGGCGAAGCGGACGAAGAGGAGGAAGAGCGTGAAGAACAGGCCGAAGCTACCGAGCAGGGTCAGGGCGTCCCACCGCGTCGGCGAGAAGTACGCCCACTGCCCCGGCAGGGCCTGGCGCGCCAGCGAGCTGACGATGATGACGAAGCGCTCGAACCACATGCCGATGTTGATCAGGATGCACAGGCCGACGACCGCCCACGGGTTGGTGCGGACCTTCTTCCACCAGAAGAAGTTCGGCACGATCACGTTGCAGGTCACCATGATGAAGTAGGCCCAGGCGTACGGCCCGAGGATGCGGTTGCGGAACGTGAACCACTCGTAGATGTTGCCGGAGTACCAGGCGGTGAACAGCTCGATCGAGTAGCCGGCGCCGACCATGAGGCCGGTCGCCAACGTGACCTTGCACATCGCCTCGACGTGGGAGTCCTTGATGATGTGGCGCAGCCCGAGCAGCTGGCGCGCCGGGATCATCAGCGTCATCACCATCGCGAAGCCGCTGAAGATCGCGCCGGCGACGAAGTACGGCGGGAAGATCGTCGTGTGCCAGCCGGTGTTCTGCGACGTGGCGAAGTCGAAGGACACGACCGAGTGGACCGACAGCACCAGCGGCGTCGACAGCGCGGCGAGGATCAGGTACGCGCGCTCGTAGCGGTGCCACTGCCGGGCCGAGCCGCGCCAGCCGAGCGACAGGAGGCCGTAGACGACCTGACGGACCTTGTCTTTCGACTTGTCGCGCAGGGTCGCGAGGTCGGGGACCATGCCCATGTACCAGAACAGGATCGACGTGGTCGCGTAGGTCGAGATCGCGAAGACGTCCCACATGAGCGGGCTGCGGAACTGCGGCCACATGCCCATGTCGTTCGGGTGCGGGATCATCCACCACGCGAACCACGGACGGCCGGTGTGGATGATCGGGAAGATGCCGGCGCAGGCGACGGCGAAGATCGTCATCGCCTCGGCCGAGCGGTTGATGCTGGTGCGCCAGTCCTGGCGGAACAGGTAGAGGACGGCGCTGATCAGCGTGCCGGCGTGGGCGATGCCGACCCAGAACACGAAGTTGGTGATGTCCCAGGCCCAGCCCTGGACGTTGTTGTTGCCCCAGATGCCGATGCCGGTCCGGAACAGGTGGGTGACGGCGATGACGAGGCAGCTGAGCATCAGCAGCGCGACGCCGAACGCGGGGTACCACCACTTGCCGATCGGCGTGAGCGCGATGCTCGCGACGTCGCGGGTGATCCCGCGGAACGTCGCGCGCGCCGACTCGGTCGGGGCGGGGTCGTCGTGAGCGTCAGAAGCGGACGCCATGGCTCAGTGCCCTCCGTGCGATGCAGCGGCCTCGGTGACGAGGTCCGGGTTCGGGTTCCGGACCCGCGCCAGGAAGCGGGTGCGGGGCTTGTCGTTGAGATCGCCGAGCAGCTCGTACTGGCGGCGGTCGCCGTGCATCTTCGAGACCCGGCTCTCGGGATCCATCAGATCGCCGAAGGTGATGGCCTCGGTCGGGCACGCGGCCTGACACGCGGTGACGATGGTGCCGTCCTCGATGACGCCGCGGTTGCGCTCGTTCTTCGCCTTGATCTTCGCGCTCTGGATCCGCTGCACGCAGTACGTGCACTTCTCCATCACGCCGCGCTCGCGCACGGTGACCTCGGAGTTGAACAGGAGCTTGCGCACCTTGTTGCGCGAGTCCTTCAGATCCTTGTGCCAGTCGAGGAAGTTGAAGCGACGGACCCGGTACGGGCAGTTGTTGAGGCAGTACCGCGTGCCGACGCAGCGGTTGTAGACCATGTCGTTCAAGCCCTCGGACGAGTGCAGGGTCGCACCGACCGGGCAGACCTGCTCGCACGGCGCGTTCTCGCAGTGCTGGCAGGTGATGGGCTGGGCCACGACCTCGGGGTCGGCGATGTCGCCCTTGAAGTAGCGATCGATCCGGATCCAGCTCATCTCGCGGTTGCGGTGGACCTCGCGCTTGCCGACGACGGGGACGTTGTTCTCCGACTGGCAGGCGACCATGCACGAGTTGCAGCCGGTGCAGGTGCCGAGATCGATCGCCATCGCCCAGCGGTGGCCGTCGTACTTCTTCTCCTCGAACAGCGAGGCGCCGCGACCGTGGTGGTGGTCGTGATAGAACGGGTGCTCGACCTCGGCCTTGTAGTCGGCGTTGCGGTAGGTCGCGACGTCGGTCTCGCGCACCAGGTTCGGGATCCGCTTCTGGATCTCCTTGTCGCCGACGCCGGTGATCGGCGCGTCGCCGACCGACATGCCCTGGCGGATGTCCCAGTGGTCCTGGGTGGTGGCGAGGGTGTAGCTGCCGCCGGTCTTCTCGACCTTGGCGCCGCTGGCGATCTCGAGCGTGGCGCTGGTGCGCAGCGCGTAGCTGTTGAAGCCGCCGCCGCGCCACTCGCCGGCCTTGTTGCCGACGACGCCGGCCTTGGTGCGGCCGCCGCCGAGGATGACGCCGATCGAGCCGCGGGCGTGGCCGGGCATCACCAGCGCGGCCATGTCGATCTTGCGATCACCGACGGTGATGCGGATCATGTCCTGCGAGTGGATGCCGAGCTCGTCGGCGGTGTCCTTGGCGATCAGCGCGACGTTGTCCCAGGTCAGCTTGGTCAGGAAGTCGGGCGTCTCCTGGAGCCAGCTGTTGTTGGCGAAGCGGCCGTCCCAGGTCGAGCTCGACGGCAGGAACGTCACCTCGTAGCTGCCGTTCTTGCTGCGGCTGCCACCGGCCTGGGTCGGCGTGAGCTGCACCGGCGACAGCGCGCCGACGCCGACGGTCTGCTCGGGCCAGGCGGTCTTGTCGGCGAAGCCGTCGTGGAGCGCGGTGCGCCACGCGCCCGCGGTGCCGCTGGCCTCGAGGGTCTCGCGCACCAGGGTCTCGGCGGGCTTGTCGTCGCCGAGCAGCTCGGCGCACAGCTCGAGCGTCGAGATGCCGCCGTACATCGGCAGGATCAGCGGCTGCTGGACGGTCCAGGTGCCGTCCCAGGTGCGGGCGTCGCCCCAGGTCTCGAGGAAGTGGGCCTTGGGCAGGTGCCACTGGCACAAGGCCGAGGTCTCGTCGACGTACTCGCCGAGGCGGATCGACATCGGGGCCTTGGCGACCGCCGCGGCGAAGTCGAGATCGGCGGGGGTGTCGTAGCCCGGGTTGCCGCCGACGATGATCAGGGTCTCGACCGCGCCGCTGTGGAGCTCGCGGACCAGCGACTGGATCGCGGTGCCGTGATCGAGGCGCGCGGGCTCGGGATCCTCGGTGTACGTGACGGTGCCACCGCCGAGGAAGCCGTTGATCTTGGCGACCAGCGCGTGGACCGCGGGCGGCTGCTTGGAGCCGGCCACGAGCGCGGCGCTGCCCTTGTTGGCGAGCAGCTCAGCGCCGAGGACGGCGAGGTACTTGGCGACCTTGGCCTCGGTGACGACCTCGGCGCCGGCACCAGCGCCGCCGCCCGACAGCCGGGCGTCGAGGGCCTGGAGGAACGGCAGGATGTGCTCGGAGCGCAGCGGCAGGCGATGATCGGCGAGGACGCCGGCGTGCGAGAAGTGACTCTCGACGACGTAGAGGCGGTTCATCCGACCCGCGCCGAGCGATCCGCCCTCGACCTTGCGGCTGCGGGCGAAGTCGCGCGAGTAGCGCAACGACGCGGGGTGATCGCCGAAGAGGTCGCAGTCGAGGGCGACGATGGTCTGGCAGCGATCGAGGTGCGCGGTGGCGCGCATCGGCCGGCCGACCGCGGTGCGAAGCCCGGCGCGCTCGTTGTCGAACGACAGCGGCTCCCACTCGTACCAGACCAGGCCGGGGCACGCGACCGCCATGCGGGTGCGCAGCGCCGCCACGGTCGGCGACGACGACGCCTCGGCGAGGACGCGGACCTTGCTCCAGTTGATCGTGCCGCGCTGCGCGGCGATGAAGGCCTTCCAGTCCTCGAACGTCGCGCCCTTGCCACCGCGCATCACCGACTGCGAGCGGTCGGGATCGTAGAGGTGGAGGATCGAGCCCTGGGCGAACGCCGACGAGCCGGCGTGACGCTTGGTGCCGTTGACGATGCCGCCGCCCGCGAACGGGTGCTCGGGGTTGCCGTCGATCTTGACCGGCCGGCCCTCGTACGACGTGACGAGCAGCGCCTGGGCGTGGCCCGACAGCTCGAAGGTGGTCGCGTACTGCTGCGCCACGCCCGGGATCTGGTCCTCGGGGCGACGCGCCAGCGGTACGATCTCCTCGCGCTCATAGCGCTTGCAGCCGGGGCCCGCGACGCCCGCGAGGGCGAGGCTCGCGCCCATCAGCTGCATGAAGTTGCGGCGGTTGAGCGGATCGACCTCTGCGTCGTCCTTGCCCGGGACCTCGTCCGCGGAGCCCGTGGGGGCGCCGTGGTCGAGCTCACCGAGGCTCTTCCAGTAGCCGTGCGACTGCGGAGCTTCGTCGTTGTTCAGCGATGACATGTGGAGCAATCCGTCGGCGGGTTGATGGCAAGCTTGGCGCGGACCTCGGAGCCCTCGTTGGGCCGGGGCTTGTAGCCCATCACGGTCACGTTCTCGGGCTCACGCAGATGCGCGTCGGGGTTGCGGTGACAGTCGACGCACCACGACATCGTCAGCGGCGCGGCCTGGAAGACCTTCACCATCTGATCGATGCGGCCGTGGCAGCTCTCGCAGCCGACGCCGCGCGTGACGTGGGCGCTGTGGTTGAAGTAGACGTAGTCCGGCAGGTCGGTCACGCGGGTCCAGTGGACCGGGACGCCTTCGAAGAACGCGGCGCGGATCGGGGTCAGCGCCTGGCTCTTGGGGTGGACCGTCTGGTGGCAGTTCATGCACGTCGCGGCCGGCGGAATCGCCGCCTTCGGCGAGCGATCGACCACGTTGTGACAGTAGCGGCAGTCGAGCCCCATCTCACCGACGTGCAGCGCGTGGCTGTACGGGACCGGTTGATCGGGCTGGTAGCCGATACGCAACGTCTCCGGGTCCTTCGCCACCGCCGCCAGCGCGACGATGTAGACCGGCCCCAGCAACAGCGCTGGGGAGATGACGTACTTCTTGAGCGGCTGAGTCCACTCGGGGAACAGGAAGCGAGCCATATCGGTTCCTACGCGGGTAACGGAGGGGAGAGAGACCACGAACAGAGGACAACTACGGAGAGGGTTCCATCACGAACAGGAGCGGTTTCGCAAGGTTCGGTGCGGGCCGATTTGTCGCGGCCGATCTGCCGGGCCGGCGCCGTCGAGACCCGATCGGATTTCTCGACGGGGCTGTGATGCCGGTAGTGCCAGAACTTCCGGGCGATTGGGCTGCGACACAGGAGCGCGGGGGCCCAGGGGGCGATCGCGATGCTCGATGGTTGCGGACGGTTCGCGACAATACGCCGCATCGCCTCGACGACCGCCACCAGCGGCTCACCTGCGGTGGTTTGCCGCATGCAGCGAGGTTCGAAGAGCCGAGCAGCGTGTTTCCGGGAGCCGAGGCCGCGGGGGTGGGCCAAGCTGCAGCGATGACCGATCCGATCGAGCGACCTGACCGCGCGGCAGCTCCCGCCGAGCTCGAGCTGACCGATCGCGAACGCCGCGCCCTGGTGCGCGACGAGGACCTCCCGGTGGTCGCGCGGCTGGTGATCGAGATTCGATCGGACGGCACCCGGACCCTGGCGCGCGGCGCGATCGAGGACGTCGCGACCGGCAACAAGACGGCGATCGTCGCGCGTGGTGGATCGCCCTTGGCGCTCGCGGCCGATCTGACGCGCGGGCTGGCGCGCGGCCTGACCTCCCTGCCCCGCCTGGCGCTGTTGCGTCGCCTGCTCGGCGGCGGATCGAAGCGCTAGCCTAGCGACAGAGGCCGGCGTCGAAGGTGTACGTCAGCGAGTAGGGTCGGCACTCGAAGGCGGGCGCGTTGATGCCGCGGACGCGCAGGTAGGTCGTGTAGCTGTCGGTCTGGCCCGGGCCGCACGCGCCGTCGAGGTACTGCTGCAGGTTGATCGTCGTGCCGGCGTTGACGTTGAAGCAGTAGCCGGCCGGCCAGCCGCACGAGTTGGTGTTCATGCAGACCTCGAACGATCCGGCGCCGACCGGCACGGTCAGCGCGACGCGGATCTCGTAGTCCTCGTCGAGCGACGGGAAGCTGCAGCCGCAGCTGCCATCGCTCTCGCGCAGCGGCAGCGCGTAGTAGTCCCAGTCGCCCGCGGCGTAGACCGTCATCGAGCTATAGCTCTGGGTCTGATCGGAGCTGGCCTGGTTGAGCGTGCGCACCGTGCCGCAGTCGGGGTTGGGCTCGAAGCCGTCGCTGAAGTTGCCGTTGTCGACGGTGCCGTCGCAGTTGTCGTCGAGATCGTTGCACGCCTCGGTGACCGGCGCGTCGGGGGTGCAGGTCGCGGGCGCGCCGTTCAGGCACTGCGGCGCGGTGGTCACGCACTCGCCGACGCCGCAGCTCTGGCTGCCGGGGTTGACGTTGTTGCAGGTGCCCGCGGTGGTCCCGGTGCAGCTCGACGGGTTGTTGGGGTTCTGGCAGTTGGCGTGGCACGTCGTCGTGGTCGGGCCCGCGACGGTGGACGCGCCGCACTCGGTGGCCTGGGTCCGGCACGATCGCGCGCCGCTGCAGCTCGCGACGTTGTCGGGGACGTCGGCCTTGCGACGGCACGCGTCGCCCGACCACGAGTGATAGAAGCCGACGCACGACTGCGCGTCGCACTCGTTGTCGGGGTCGGCGCCGTTGGCGACCGCGGCGCAGGTGCCCTCCGAGCCGGGCAGATCGCAGGCCTCGCACGAGCCGGTGCACGCGCTGGTGCAGCACACGTTGTCGACGCACTGCAGGCCGCCGCCGCACTGGTTGGTCATCGAGCAGAAGCCGCCCGGGCCCTGATCGGGCACGCAGACGTTGGCGTCGCAGTGGGCCGACGGATCGCAGCCGGCGTCGTCGGTGCACGAGGTCGCGCAGGTCGGCGGCGGCTGCGCCGGCATCGCGGTGCAGATCTGGGCCGGGTACGGCCCGCACGCGCTCGCCTCGATCGTCGCGCAGCCGGCGTCGTCGGCGACGGTCGCGGTGGTGCACTGCTTGGTGGCGGTGCAGACGCCATCGACGCGGGTGCCCTGGCAGGTCGCGGGCGTGCCGCAGACCGACGGCTGGTTGGACGCGCCGCAGTCGGTGCTCTGGGCGCAGCAGTCGCCGCTGGCGCAGCAGAAGCCGTTCTGGCAGTGGCCGCCGACGCACTCGCCGCTGTCCTGGCACACGCCGCCGTCGGGCTGATCGGGCACGCACTGGCCGAGCGTGTTGCAGAACGCGTTGGCGTCGCAGTCGGTGTCGCCGGTGCACGACGTCGCGCACCCGGGCGCGGTCTGGGTCGACGCGCCCGTGCAGAACACCGGGCGATAGAAGCCGCAGTCGCTGGCCTGGGTGCCGGGCCCGCACGCGGCGTCGTTGTCGACGTCGACGATGGTGCCGCAGATGCTGGCGACGCACGACGCGACGTCGGCCTCGCCGTCACAGCCCGACGGCGACGTGCAGACCGGCGGCGCGCTGTAGCTGGTCGGGCAGTTGCCCGCGGTGGCGCAGCAGTCGCCGCTGGCGCAGCAGAAGCCGTTCTCGCAGTGCGCGCTCTTGCAGCGGCCGTCGTCGTCGAGGCCGCAGGCCTGGCCGTCGTCGAGATCCTCGCGGCAGGTGTTGGTCGTCAGATCGCACCAGGCGTCGGCGTCGCACTGGTTGCTGTTGGTGCAGGTCGTCGGGCACACCGGCGCGGTCTGGGTCGCGCCGCCGCTACAGTGGATCGGCAGCCACCAGCCGCAGTCGTTCGCGACGGTCGCGGCGTCGCACGCGGTGTCGTCGGCGACGCCGTTCTGGGTCGTGCACTCGTTGCTCGCGGTACACACCGCGGCGCCGCGCGAGCCCTGGCAGCTCGACGGCGTGTCGCACACCGGCAGGAAGGTGCCGAAGGTCGGGCAGTCGCTGGCGGTGACGCAGCAGTCGCCGTCGCCGCAGCAGAAGCCGTTCTGGCAGTGATCGCTCTCGCAGTCGCTGCCCTCGTCGCAGACGCCGCCGTTGGCGAGATCGTCCTGGCAGACCGAGGCGTCGCAGTGCGCCGACGGGATGCACTTGCCGTCGCCCTCGCCGTCGCAGAAGGTGGCGCAGGCGTCGCCGTCCTCGCCGCCGCCGTCGCAGGTGTAGAGATCGCACAGGACGGTGGGCTGCTGCTGGCAACCGGCGACGCCGGCGCAGACGTCGCCGTTGCGCGAGAAGTAGCCGAGGGCGCCGAGCTCGCACATCGCCGCGGCGCAGTCGAGCGGCAGGTCGTCGACGCCGCCGACGCAGTCGTTGTCGAGGCCGTCGCAGTCCTCGCGATTGCCGACGTAGACGTCGTCGTTGGTGTCGTCGCAGTCGAGGCCGAGGCAGTCGTCGCCGGTGCCGTGACGATCGTCGTCGGCGTCGATGCAGCACAGGCCGTTGAGCGGCATGCACTGGCGGCGCAGCTGCTCGTCGACCGACATCACCTGCTGGCAGGTGAAGCCGGTCGGGCACACGGTCGGATCGGCGAGGCAGTCGAGGGCGCAGAACTGACCGCCGGTGAAGCCGACGCACAGATCGCCGTCGTCGCCGCACTGCTCGTCGGTGGTGCAGGCCGCGCACAGGTTGGGCACCGCGGGCACGCACACCCGCAGGTCGTTGCCGTGGTGCGACACGGTGGTGCAGGCGAAGCCGTCGGGGCAGTCGAAGTCGCACAGCCGGGTGCAGGTGCCAGGCTCCTCTCCGGGCTGGTGGCAGATCCGGCTCATGCACTCGTCGTCGCTGGTGCAGGTCTCGCCGAAGCCGAGGCCGGTCGCGGCGTCGACCGCGGCGTCATCCCCAGGCCCGGCGTCTTGCTCGCCGCTCGGCCGCGAGCTGGCGCAGGCGGCGGCGACGATCAGCGACAGGACGGACAGCGTCAGACGCGAGTTGAGCGGCATGGATCCCCCACGCCATCGTCCCGCAACCGCCGCCGCTGAACAAGGCTCGATCGTGTCGGTCAGCTCACGCGGCGGCGG
>JAYTAJ010001082.1:0-2748 GCA_043737575.1 Myxococcales bacterium
AATGAGACATCGATCGGCAATGCGTCTTTGCGGAAACGTGCCTGACGTCGCTGCACTCGTTGTCTCCCAAGACGGGGGCATCAATGCTGTGTTTTCATACGAGAGCAAGCTTTACTTCCGGCGGAACATGAATGCGGTGAACACAGTCATGGTCGGAGTCTAGCCAGAATGGCTCATTGCACGGGGCGACAGGGAGCTTCAAGCTCCCTGTCGTTTTTGGTTCGCGCGTCGGCTCAGGTCCAGTCGGTGAGGCCTTCGCGGGCGTAGACCTCGCGGAAGGACGGGCGGGCCTTCATGCGCGCGGCGTGGGCGGCGAGAGCGGGCCAGGTGTCGGTGGGGCGCGGCATGTTGCGCGTCCAGCGCATCATCATGGTCAGCATGAAGTCGACGGCGCAGAGGTTGTCGCCGAGCAGGTACGGGCCGCGGGCGTCGAGGTGCGCGGCGACCTGCGACCACGCCTGCTCGAGCCGGGCGCGGGCAGCGGCCTTGACGGCGTCGACGTGCGCGGGGCCGGCGGGCTCGTCGGGGTAGAACCAGGCGCGATAGGCGGGCTGGAGCGTGTTCGCGGTGAAGCACATCCACTGGTAGTACGCGGCGCGCGCGGGCGTCGCGATGGGCGGCGCGAGGGCGGCGTCGGGATGGCGATCGGCGAGGTGCATCACGATCGCGGCGGCCTCGGTGATCGGCGTGCCGTCGACGACGAGGGTCGGGACCACGCCCGCGGGGTTGATCGCGAGGTACGCGGGCTGCTTGTGCTCGCGGGCCTCGAGGTCGAGGCGGTGCAACGTGTGGGGGACGTCGAGCTCGATCAGGAGCCAGTGAACGACCAGCGCGGCGGTGCTGGGCGAGTAGTAGAGGATGGTCATCGCCGCTGATACTATCGCGGCGTGAAGATCCCCCGCATCGCCCTGGTCTTGCCGATCGTGTTCGCCAACTGCATGTGCTCGAACAAGCTCGGCGGCGATCTGAAGGTCAACGGCGAGTCGTTCGGCGCCGACGGCTGCCGCAGCGGCGCGGTGTACGGCTTCTCGGGCGTCGAGGTCACGGGCGCGGGCGGCCGCAAGCTGCGGGTCCTGCAGCTGCCGACCGGCGAGGCCAAGGTCGTGGTGTTCGCGAACGGCGCCGCGGTCGGCAGCGACCTCGGCGTGTGCGGCACGATCTCGGTGTCGGATCAGAACAGCACGATCAACGACGTGAAGAACGTGCGGGGCAAGGCCCAGCTGTCGTGTGCGGCCGACGGCATCACGCTCGAGGGCTCGCTGACGTTCGAGAACTGCCACTGAGTCACGGCGTGATCAGCCGGGCGTGACCAGCGTCGTCGACGACGAGCACGGTGTCGGCGTCGACCCGCACCACCCGATCGGGGACGACGTCGAGGGCGCAGCGGGCGTGGAGCTGGAACCCGGAGTTGTCGTCGGTGAAGCGGCGCAGCCAGGCGCCGTCGCCGTCCTGGTAGGCGACGACGCCGACGCCGTTGCCGGTCGCGGCGAGCGTGATCGCGTGGGCGGCGGGCAGGGTCGCGACCTCGTCGAGCGGATAGCGGGCGATCGTCGCGGCGACGGGCGGGCCGCTGGCGACGGCGGTGGTCCACGCGACGTACGTGGTGCCGAGGTGCGTGATCGATCGGCCCGTCGCGACGGTGTCGGCGGCGAGCGCGGGGCGGAGCGTGGTCTCGATGCCGCCCGACCACGGCATCGTGACCAGCGCCATCGACGTGCAGGTCGGGCAACCGGGCAGCGGGTGCGGCTCGTCGGCCAGCATCGCGATCGAGCCCGCGGCGTGGGCGGCGGCGACGGGGATGCTCGTGAAGGCGACCTGGGTGATGATCGAGAGGCCGGCGCCGAGGTGGGAGACGCTGAGCCAGGCGCTGGGGGTGAAGCGGATGGCGCGGAAGCCATCGCTGAGACCCGCGATGACGTCGACGAAGGGCTCGGGGACGATCGGCCGCGCGGGGCCGACGAGCCCGCTGCGATCGAACGACTGCATCAGACCGGCACCGGGCTCGGTCGCGAACACCGCCAGCGCGCGGGCGCCATTGACCGCGAGCTGCGGCGGTGACGCCTGCGGTGCGAGCTGGGTAGGCGCGATCAGCGGCTGGCCGGTCGAGGACACGATGGTCCACCACAGCGGCGCCGACGCGGCGGGCGGGCCGACGCGATAGATGAACAGCAGCGAGCCGCCGACCTCGACGACCGCGAGATCGCGCGCGAGCTGCGCGGTGGCGGCGACGTCGAACGCGGTGTCGACGCTGCAAGTCGACCCGATGGCGGCATCGGCGCTGGCGTCGATGATCGGCGCGTCGATCGCGGCGTCGATGATCACGGCGTCGATGATCGCGGCGTCGACGATCGCGGCGTCGACGATCGCGGCGTCGACGATCGCAGCGTCGATGATCGCGGCGTCGATGATCGCGGCGGCGTCGGTCCCAGCGTCGACCGCGGCGGCCGGCCCGTCACATCCGAGCGCCAAGCAGGCGGCGAACCCGATCGCGATCGCGCGGCGACGCCGCCACGCGAGCAGCGCGAGCATCAGCGGCACCGCGCCCGCGCCCGCGTCGTGGCTTGCGCAGCCGCTCGACTCGGGCGCCGCGGCCGCCTTCGCGGCCTGCGCGGCCATCGCGGGCTCGACCCGAAACACCGTGCCGCCGATCAGCACGTGCGCGTCGCCGCCGAGGAACGTCGCGCGCCCCACCCGCATGCCGAGGGGGTGCCGGGTGCCGCTCGCGTCGACGAGCACCCGCTCGGTCGG
>JAYTAJ010001083.1:0-6270 GCA_043737575.1 Myxococcales bacterium
CAGCACAAGGACGTCTGGGCGCACACCAAGCAGGTGGTCAAGCAGGCGGTGCGCCGCCCCCACGTCCGCTGGGCCGCGCTGCTGCACGACGTCGGCAAGGTTCCGACCCGGACGTTCACCGACAAGGGCGTGCACTTCCACGGTCATGCCGAGGTCGGTGCCCGGATGTTCGACCGCATCTCGCAGCGCATCCCGTTCGACCGCGACCAGCGCCGCACCGTGCGCTTTCTGGTTCGCCACCATCTGCGCTCCAACCAGTACAGCGACACCTGGAGCGACAGCGCGGTGCGCCGCTTCCACCGCGAGATGCTGGTCCACCTCACCGACCTGCTCGACCTGTCGCGCGCCGACATCACGTCCAAGCGGCCGGGCCGTCGCAAGCAGATCCTCGAGCAGATCTCGTCGCTGGCCGACCGCATGGACCGGCTGGCCGAGCTCGACGCCAAGCTGCCGCCGCTGCCGGGCGGTGTCGGCACCGCGATCATGGACGCGTTCAAGCTGCCACCGTCGCGGCTGATCGGCGATCTCAAGCGCCACCTCGAGACCGCGGTCACCGACGGCACGCTCGAGGCGCGCCGCGAGGACGCCTACTACGTCGCGTTCCTGGCGCGCTCGGGGATGATCCCCGATCTCGATCCCGAGGTCGCGGCCCAGCTGACCGCCGCGGGCGGGCTCACCGACGCGGCCGCCGCCGCCGCCGACGAGGCCGAGGCGCGCGGCGACCTCGAGCCGCCGCCGTCCGACGTCGAGCCCGAGGCCCACGACGGCGATCCCGACCGGCCCCACGACGGCGCGGTGCCGTGCGGCGCCGACACCGAAGGCGGCGGCCACACGCACTGATGCTCTGACGCTTGTGTTTGCCGGGGCATGGATCGACCGTCGAGGCTCATGCGTTGCCAGTCCTCAATGCGCTCGATCGCCCTGCTCCTGGTCGCGGCCGTCGCCTGTGGTGATCGCCGACCGCCGGTCTCGGTCACGCCGCCGCCCGCCACGATCGACGCCGGCGTCGACGCCGATGGCGGGGTCGCGATCGTCACGCCACCGGTCGCCGCCGATCCCGCGGTGCGGATCGCGCCCCACGCCGCGCAGATCGTCGCGACCGCGCTCGATCCGACCGGCACCGCCGCGGTCACGCTCGACGTGATCGGCGACGTCCGGCTGTGGCGTCGCCTCGACGGTACCCAGCCGCCGATCGCGCTGCCGTTCCACGGCGCTCGCGCGCTCGAGCTGACGATCGATCAGGGCGACTTCGTCATCGGCCGCATCGATCCGGCCGGCGCCGCGCACTTCTACCGCCTCGACACCGACGGCAAGCTGGTCGCGACCGGCAGCGCGCCCGCGGTGCCGCAGGCGATCGGCCTGGTCTCGGCGGGCGGGCGCTACTGGTCGTTGGTGCGGGCCGATCACTCGATCGTCCTGGTCGACGATCGCGGCGCGCAGCACCACGAGCTGGCGCGCGACGGCGTGCGGATCGAGGCGCTGCGTCCGTTGATCGCGTCGACCGCGATCGCGATCGTCAGCCGCGATCGCGACGGCGACCTCGGCTACGACGCGGTGACGATCGGCCGGGCGTCGCAGCAGCTGACCTGGGGCAAGCCGATCGCGCTGCCGATCGCGCCACTCAGGCCGGTCGAGGTCGCCGCGTCTCCCGACGGCCGGCGCCTCGCCTACTTCGCCGACCCGGCGGCGGTCGCCGCCGCCGCTGCCACGCCCGCCGCCGATCCCAAGGGCAAGCCGAGCGGTCCGCGGCCGTCGCGGCGCCGTCCGCCGCAGCAGCCGACCACGGTCGCGGTCATCGTCGTCGTCGATCTCGCGACCGGCGCGGTGGTCACGCCGAAGGATCTGGTCGCCACCCAGATCACGATCCCGCAGCGCCTCGGCTTCTCGTCGAACGACTCGCTGCACGGGTTCGGCGCCGGCTCGGGCGATCTGACGGTCGGCCTCGACGCCGACGCCGACGTGGTCGCGGGCAACCTGCTGCGCTCGAGCGCGCCCGCGGTCGGGCCCGGAGTGATCGCGAGCGGCTACGATCGCAACCTGCTGGTGCAGCAGGTCGGCGGCGACACTCGCTACCTCGGCTACCAGCTCGCCACCCCGTCGCTGGCAGCGATGACGCCCGACGGCGCGCGGGTCGCGTGGGCGACCAGCGACGGCCAGATCCTCATCGAGACCATCGACGGCTCGGCGCCCGAGGTCATGATCGACGGCGGCAGCGGCGCGGTGGTCGCGCTCGAGTTCCTCGACGCCGCGCGCCTGGTGGTCGTCACCCAGCAAGCCGAGCTGAAGCTGTTCGACGCTGCGCGCGGCACCGAGCTCGCGGCGATGACCGCGCCCGGCGCGGCGTACGCGGTGCAGATCAACCGTCGCACCGGCTGGATCGCGAGCCTGCGCGACGGCGGCGGCATCTGGGCGCTGCGGGTGACCGCCGCCGCCGACCGGCCGTGGACCGTGCCGAAGATCATCGCCGATGGCAGCAGCACGTTCTGGCTGCTCGACGCCGCCGACGACGACGCGCCCGCGCTGGTGACCGTCGACGGCAACCTGCGGGCGCGACGCTACAACGCCGCGCAGCTCGCCGCGGGTGTGTCGGCCGCCAAGGTCGGCAAGATCGCCAAGGAGGTGCTGCCGCAGATGCCCGCGTACGTCGATCCGACCGGACGCCCGTACCTCTACGTCGGCATCGAGGTCCGCATCGGCGCGATGCTCGGCCACGCCGATGCGCCGCTCCTGCTGCTGAGCTCGCCGCGCGATCTCGCGCGCTCGCCCGACGGCAGCGTGCTGATCGCGTTCGATCAGGAGCGCACCGCGTTCGCGGTCGGCCCCGATGGCAGCGAGCGGTGGTCGCTCGGGGTCGGCGCGCCGGGCTGGCGCCCGGCGTTCTCGCTCGACGGGCGGCGGGTCGCGCTGGTGTCGGGCAGCGGCGGTCAGATCGTCGATGTCGCGACGGGCGCGGTCGTGCTCGCGCGGTGCGGCTGGCGGTTCGGAGCGTTCCCGACCGCGCCGAGCGGCTTCGCGCAACAGGTCCACCCGATCTGCGAGTGATCGCCGCGGTCACCGCGCCAGCGCGACGCCGAGCTCGAGCGAGATCGCCAGGCGGCTGTCGAGCCCGTCGACGATCGCGTAGCCGCGCAGGCCGGTCGTGATCGCGAGCGGCAGCCGGGTCGGCCACAGGAACGCGGTGACGCCGCCGCCCGCGACCGGCGCGGTCGGCCACGCGACGCCGACGTCGGCGTGGACCACCAGCTCGAGGCGTGGCCGCGCGATCGCGGCGCGGAAGGTGACGCCCGCGGTGACCTGACCGGCCTCGAGATCCGGCGTCGCGTGGCCGAGGGCGACGTGAGCGCCGAGCCGATGGGTGACGAACCACGTCGCCGACGCGCCGAACCGCTGGCGCGGCGCGCCGCCGGTGACCGCGAGCTCGCTGGTGACCGCGAGCGAGCCGATCGGCGCGGGCCGTGACGGATCGGCGGCGACGCCGCGCGCCGACACCGCGATCACCGCGACCGCGACGGCGACGGCGACGGCGACCGCGACCGCGCGGGTCACGCGACGCCGACGCGGCCGCGCGGCGTGACCATCACACCCGCCGCCAGCTCGTGGGGCGCGATGACGGTGATGCCGGGCAGCTCGGGATCGAGCACGGTCTTCAGGTGGCGGCGGACGTCGCCCGCGGCGAGGACGACGCCGCGCTCGCCGACCCGGGTCCGCACCGCGAGCACGATGTCGCGCGCGAGGTCGGGCTCGAGCGCGACGATCACGCCGCCGTCACGCGGGATCAGCGCGCCGCGCACCGCCTCCTCGATCATCGGATCGAGCGTCCACGCCTCGAGGGTGCCGCGCGGCGCGACGGTGGCGCTGACCGCGCGGGTGACGTGGCCGCGCACCGCCTCGGTCAGCGCCGCGGCGTCGCGCGGCCCCGACGCCGGCACCTGAGCCAGCGCCTCGAGGACGCCGCCGAGATCGTGGATCGGCACGCCCTCGCGCACCAGCCGCCGCAGGATCTCGGTCAGCGTGCCGAGCGACGCGACCCGCGGCACGACGTCGCGCACCAGCGGCGCCTGGCCCGGCCCCAGCTCGTCGAGCATCGCCTGCACGCCGCCAGCGCGGATCAGCTCATCGGCGCAGCCGCGCAGCGCGGCGGTGAGCGGCGCCGCCAGCTCGTCGGCGCGGCGCAGCGCGGGCAGGTAGTCGATCGTCGTGCCCCACAGCCGCAGCTCGGTGTCGCCGGCCGCGACCGCCGGATCGGCGACCACCGCGATCGTCGGCGCCCGCACGCCGAGCCGCACCGCCAGCTCGCGCCGCGCGTCGGCCAGCACCTGCGCCACCGCGCCGCGATCGAGCAGCGCCGCCACGCTCGGCGCGACCGCGATCGCCACGCCGTCGGCGCGCGCGACCTCGCTGGCCCCGGCCGCGATCGCGACGATCGGATCGGATCGATCACGGCGCGGCGCCGCCCGCGCGACCAGCGCCAGCCCGCCCGCCACCGCGCCGAGGACCAGGAACGGCACGTGGGGCAGCCCCGGCACCAGGCCGAGCAGCACCAGGAGCACCGCCGCGGTCGCCAGTGCGCGCGGCTCGGCGCCGAGCTGGCGCGCGATGTCGTCGCCGACCGCGCGCTCGCCGTCGGCCGACGCGATGCGGGTGACCGCGAGCGCCGCCGCCAGCGCCACCAGCAGCGCGGGCAGCTGCACCACCAGGCCGTCGCCGACCGACTGCACCGCATAGATCTCGACCGCGTCGGCCCAGGACAGGCCGCGCTCGCCGACGCCGATCGCGAGCCCGCCGATCAGGTTGATCGCGACGATCAGGATCGCCGCGATCGCGTCGCCCTTGACGAACTTCATCGCGCCGTCGAGGCCGCCGTACAGCTGCGACTGCTGCTCGAGCGCGCCGCGGCGCCGGGTCGCCTCGGCGGCGTCGATCGCGCCGGCCTTGAGATCGGCGTCGATCGCCAGCTGCTTGCCGGGCAGCCCGTCGAGGGCGAACCGGGCCGCGACCTCGGCGACCCGCTCGGCGCCGCGGGCGACGACCAGGTACTGCACCACCGTGATCACCGCGAACACGACGAGGCCGACGATCAGATCGCCCTCGGCGACGAAGTTGCCGAACGCGCGGACCACCTCGCCGCCGTCGCCGTGCGCGAGGATGCGGCGCGTCGTCGACACGTTGACGCCGAGCCGGAACAAGGTCGCGACCAGCAAGATCGTCGGCAAGGTCGTGAGCCGCGCCGGGCTGGTCGCGTAGACCGAGGTCAGGAGGATCACCACCGCCGAGGTGAAGCTCACCGCGAGCAGCAGATCGATCGCGAACCCCGGCAGCGGCACCACCATCATCGCGACCACCGCCACCACGATCGTCGCCAGCGCGACGTCGCCCCAACCCCGGCGCGCGATCACGGCGTGCCCTGGCTCAGCAGCGCGCGCAGCTCGGTCAGCAGCAGGTCGTTCTCGTCGGCGGTGCCCGGCGTCACCCGCAGGCAGCCCGACAGCGGCCCCGGCCGATCGAAGTTGCGGACCAGCACGCCGCGCTCGGCGAGCCCGCGCCACAGCGCAGCGGCGCGGCCATCACCCGCGGTGCCGACGCGGATCAAGATCAGGTTGGCGTGGCTGTCGAACACCCGCACCTCGGGCAGCGCCGCCAGCGCGGTCGCGAGCCGGTCGCGCTCGGCGACGACGTCGGCGCAGCGCGCGAGCAACCAGGCGTGGTGGTGGCGCAAGAGCCACAGCGCGGCGCGCTGGTTGAGCGAGCCGAGGTTGTACGGTGGCCGCACCTTCTCCAGCTCGCGCACGATCGCGGGCGCGGCGGTGACGAAGCCGATGCGCAGCGCGGCGAGGCCGATCTTCGACAGCGTCCGCATGACGACCAGGTTGGGCAGCGCCGCCATCCGCGGCAGCAACGTCCGGCCGCCGTACTGCAGGTACGCCTCGTCGGAGATCACGATGGTGTCGGGGTGACGGGCCGCGAGCTCGGCGACCGCGTCGGGCGACCACAGCGTGCCGGTCGGGTTGTTGGGCAGCGCGAAGAACGCGAGGTTGGGCGCCGCGCCCGCGACCGCGTCGTCCACCAGCTCGAAGTCGAGCGTCATGTCGTCGCCGAGCGGGACCTCGATCGGATCGAGGCCGTGGCCGAGCGCAGCGATGCGATACACGACGAACGACGGATCCGGATACAGCACCGTCGCGCGGGTCCGCCCGCGCCGCGGCTCACCGAACGCCGCGCACAGGAGCGCGATCAGCTCGTCGCTGCCGTTGCCGAACACCAGCGACGCCG
>JAYTAJ010001084.1:0-6265 GCA_043737575.1 Myxococcales bacterium
CAGCGCGCGCGCGCCACCCTCGACGCGCTGATCGGACAGTGATGTAATCCGCGCGTGCTCGCGCGGCTGTTCGGTGCCATCGCGGTCGTCGCCGCCGCGACCAGCGCCGCCGCCGCGGGCGTCGAGGTCGGCACGCTGTCGCCGCGCGCGATCGGCCACGCCGGCGCGGCGCTGGTGTCCGACGACGGCGCCGCCGCGGTGTTCCAGTGCCCGGCCGCGATCGCGCGCCGCGACGCCCATCGGGTCCAGCTCGCGGGCGTCGCGATCGACGACGAGGCCGCGCTCGGCACCGACCGCCACCCCCGGGTCACCGACGGCGGCGGCGCCGCGGTGGTGCCGCTCCTCGGCGCGCAAGGCCGGCTCGGCCCGCTGGTGATCGCCGCGAGCTTCGCGGTGATCGATCAGCTCGATCGCGCGCTGTCGGTGCCCGCGCCCGGCGTCCTCGACTCCGACGTCGTGAAGTACTTCCCGCACCGCTACGCCGGCCTCGACGCTGGCTGGACCCGCCGCGCGATCGCGGTGGCCGCGGCGTGGCGCGCCACCGACTGGCTCGCGATCGGCGCGTCGGTCACGCTGGCGCAGGTCGACGTCCACGAGCGCCGCCGCCTGTGGGCCGGCTTCCGCGGCCGCGATCCGATCGCGCAGCCGAGCCGCGATCTCGATCTCGCGCTGTCGGGCGGCGACGGCCTGATCCCGGGCGCGGTGCTCGGCGTGCTGATCGCGCCGCTCGACACGCCGCTCGAGCTCGCCGCGGGCGTGGCCTGGGCCGACGACGTCCGGGTCGACGGCGAGGTCGCGATCGACGCGCTCAACTTCGTGCCGCTGATCGAGGCGGTCGCACCGCGCGCCACCGCGCGCTTCGGCTCGCCGCTGACGTCGTCGATCGGCGCGCGCTGGCTCGGCGAGCGCTACGCCGTCGAGGGCGCCGCGACCTGGACCCGCTACCCGACCGGCGACGACGCGTGGCAGGTGACCGGCGTGCGCGTCGTCGATCAGAGCGGCGCCCGCGCGGCGCTGACCCGCGTCCCGACCCGGCTGCCGCGGCGCGAGCACGGCGCGCTGGCGATCGCCGTCGACGTCGAGGCGCTGCCCGGCTTCGTGTGGCTGACCGGCGCCTACCGCTGGGCGTCGTCGAGCTCGCCCGCGACGCAGGTCGCGACGATCGGCGCCGATCCGGGCGGCCACACCTTCGCGGGCGGCCTCGAGATCTCGGCCGGCCCCGCGGTCATCACTGTCGGCGTCGCGCGTCAGCTCGCGCGCGCGACCCGGGTGGCGTCACCCGGGCTGCACCTCGACAACCCGTTTCCCGGCGGCACCGCCCCCGCCAACCTCGGCCGCCACTCGGTCTCGATCGATCTGGTCGGTCTCGGCCTCGAGATCGCGACGCCGTGAAGCTACTTCTTGGCGGCGGCCGGCTTGCCGGCGGGCAGCTTCTTGGAGTCGTCGCCGCCGATCGCGTCGTCGATCTCGAAGAACGCGCCGAGGAAGCCGCCGACCGACGCCGCGAAGATCGGCTGCCAGTGCTGGAAGCGTTGGGTCTCCTCGCCGAGCGTGATGTCGAAGCCGCCCCACACCTTCGCGACCAGCGCGTAGAGGCCGCAGCCGACGCCGAAGCCGAACAGCGCCTTCAGCACCGAGATCCAGGACGTGCCTTCCTTGTCGGTGATCAGCGCCCAGATCGGCCGACCGGCGATGAGCCCCACCAGCGCACCCGCGAGCCCGTACGTGACCCAGTGCATCGCGCCGCCGAGGTCGAGTGCGTAGGCGCCATAGCCCAGCGCGCCGCCCACGACCGCACCCTTCAAGAGTCCCAAGATGAGCTTCAGCACCGTCCCCAAGGATGCGCGCAAACCCCGCTCCGGGCAACCCGCGGTTCTGCGCGCGTGATCAATTCGCGGCAGGCGTCGGCGGCGGCGCCGCGGGCGGGCTCGTCGGGATCGCCGCCAGCCGCTCCACCACCCGGCCGACGTCGTCGCGGAACCGCGGCAGATCCTTCTTCGCCACGCCGACCGCGCGGGTCGGCTTGAGCGACTGGAAGTCGACGTAGGCGCCGTTCTGCTTCACGCCGAAGTGCAGGTGCGGCCCGGTCGACAGCCCGGTGTTGCCCGACAGCGCGATCACGGTCTTGGCCGCGACGCGGTCGCCGACCTTCAGGCCGGCGGTGAACTTCGACAGGTGCATGTAGATCGTGACCAGGCCGTTGTCGTGGCGGATCGTCATCATGTTGCCGGCGCCGCCGTGCTCGCCGCGCTGGGTGATCACGCCGCTCGCCGCCGCCCACACCGGCGTGCCGACCGGGCACGCGAAGTCGGTGCCGAAGTGGCCCTTCACGCGGTGCAGCACGGGATGCATGCGGCGCGGGTTGAAGCCCGACGACACCCGCGCGAACTTGAGCGGCGTCTTCAGCATGCTCTTCTCGACCGACGCCCCGGTCTCGTCGTAGTAGCGGCCCGGCTTGTCGGTGGGGGCCCAGTAGAACGCGCGGTAGGTGCCGTCCTTGCCGGCGTACTCGGCGCCGACGATGCGGCGGTAGCGGATGAACTCGGTGCCCGCGTACTCCTTCTCGACGATCACGCGGAAGGTGTCGCCGTCGCGGGTGTCGTTGTAGAAGTCGATGTCGTAGGCGAACACGTCGACGAAGAACGCGACCAGGCCGCCGTCCTCGCCCGCGGCCTTGACCGACGCGTACAGCGAGCTGTCGATGCGGCCGCCGATCTCGCGGGTCTCGATCCGCGTCGCCGCCTGATCCTTCACGCTCGCGAGCACGCCGGTCGCGGCGTCGCGCACGACGCGCACCGTCACCGTCTTCGACACCACCAGCTCGAAGCCGTCGACCTGACCGCCGTCGCCGATCGTGATCGCGTAGGTCTGGCCGGCCCGCAGCCCGCGCAGATCGAACACCGGGCCGACCACGCGGATCAGCTCGTCGGCGGCGGCCGCCGACAGGCCCTCCTTGCCGCGCAGGATCTTGCCGAGGCTCTCGCCCTTGGCGACGGTGCCCTCGACGCGGCGTGGCCCCGACGGCGCGCCGGTGACCGCGGCGGCCGGCGGTGCGATCGGCGCCGACGGCAGCGACTCGGAGCCGATGTTCGCGGCCTGCTTGCGGACCGCGCCGATGCTGGTGCCGTCGCGCCAGACGAAGACATAGAGGTTCACCAGCGCCAGCACGCCGAGCATGAAGAACAGCCGCAGGGTGCCGCGACGCGCGGGCGCGCGACCGCCGACCTCGGGGAGGATGGCGCGAGCAGAGCTCTTGCTGGCTGACTTGTTCCGCACTGCCGATTTGTTGCGCGCGGACGATCGCTTGTCGACCATGCGCCAGATCCGTGAGCCCACCTAGTAACACAGCCGGCACCGGGGCGGCAAAAACCTCGATCGTCACGCCCCTGTGGTACGCGGGGCAGCGGGAGGAGGCACCGTGACCAGACCGATCCCGCCCGGAACCCCTGGCCCGGAGCAATTGGACCTTTTCGCGGCCGCAAGTAAGGTCGCCGCCCCTCCTCCGACCAGCACCATGTCACTCAAACGCCCTCCCGCTCCTGCCAAGAACTCGCGCGCCCGCGGCGGCGGCGCCGACGATCCTCCACCGCCCACCGACATCTACGGCGGCGCCTCGAGCGGCGACGGCTCGGGCGAGGACGGCGCGCTCGCCGAGCTGGCGCGGCTGCGCTACCTCAACTACGCGCTGTCGGTGATCACGTCGCGCGCGCTGCCCGACGTCCGCGACGGCCTCAAGCCGGTGCAGCGCCGCATCCTCTACGCGATGCTCCACGACGAGCACCTCCGCCCCGACGCCAAGCATCGCAAGAGCGCGAAGGTGGTCGGCTCGGTGCTCGGTCGCTACCACCCCCACGGCGACAGCTCGGTCTACGACGCGATGGTCCGCATGGCGCAGGACTTCACGCTGCGCCTGCCGCTGGTCGACGGCTCGGGCAACTTCGGCTCCCTCGACGGCGACGCCCCCGCCGCCTACCGCTACACCGAGTGTCGCCTGGCGCCGCCCGCGATGGAGCTGCTCCGCGAGCTCGAGCAGAAGACGGTGCCGTTCCGCGCCAACTACGACGGCACCACCACCGAGCCGCAGGTGCTGCCCGCGCGGTTCCCCAACCTGCTCGTCAACGGCTCGACCGGCATCGCGGTCGGCATGGCGACCAACATCCCGCCCCACAACCTCGGCGAGGTCACCAAGGCGCTGGTCGCGCTGATCGACGACCGCGAGCTCAACACGACGAACCTGATGAAGTTCATCCAGGGCCCGGACTTCCCGACCGGGGGCCAGATGCTCAACAGCAAGATCGAGCTGCGGCAGATCTACGAGGCCGGCCAGGGCGCGATCCGGGTGCGCGGCGAGTACAAGCTCGAGGACAAGAAGCGCGGCGGCACCGACATCGTCATCACCTCGATCCCGTGGGCGATGACCAAGGCCAGCATCGTCGAGAAGATCGCCGAGGTGATCCTGTCGCGCAAGCTGCCCTTCCTCCTCGACGTGCGCGACGAGTCGACCACCGACGTCCGCATCGTGATGGAGATCAAGCGCGACGCCGATCCGGCGATCGTGATGGCGTACCTGTACAAGAACACGCCGCTGCAGCAGAACTTCAACCTCAACATCACCTGCCTCGTGCCCGCCAACGGCGACGACGAGGAGACGGAACGCGACGACAGCGAGGACGAGGAGGGGGCCAACCCCGAGCCGCCGTCGCAGCCGATGAAGCTGGGGCTCAAGGAGGTGCTGACCCACTTCCTCGACTTCCGCCTCAAGGTGGTGCGCAAGCGCTTCCTCCACGAGCTGCGCCAGCTCCGCCGCCGCATCCACATCCTCGAGGGCTTCGCCAAGATCTTCGATGCGCTCGACGAGACCATCAAGATCATCCGCGCCTCCGACGGCAAGGCCGACGCCGCCGGCAAGCTGATGAAGCGCTTCGGCATCGACGAGATCCAGGTCGAGGCCATCCTCGAGCTCAAGCTGTACAAGCTGGCCAAGCTCGAGATCCGCATCATCCGCGAGGAGCTGGCCCAGAAGCAGGCCGAGGCCAAGCGCATCGAGGGCATCCTGCGCAGCGAGACCAAGCTGTGGGCGGTGGTGAAGACCGAGCTCGGCGAGGTCGCCGAGGCCCTGGGCACGCCGCGCAAGACCAAGACCGGCGGCACCGCCGACGAGGTCGAGGTCCACGAGGACGCCTTCATCGTCGACGAGGACGCCAACGTCGTGGTCACCCGCGACGGCTGGATCAAGCGGGTCCGCGAGCTCAAGGATCCCACCGCCACCCGCACCCGCGAGGGCGACGAGGTCATCGCGGTGCTGCCCGGCTCGACCAAGGAGAAGGTCGTCTTCTTCTCCAGCCGCGGCTCGGCCTACGTCGTCAAGATCAACGACATCGCCGCCACCACCGGCTACGGCGACCCGGCGCAGAAGTACTTCAAGTTCGACGACGGCGAGCGCATCGTCGCCGCCATGTCGATGGACCCGCGGCTGGCGGTGCCGGAGACCCTCCTGGCGGTGACCCGCAACGGCTACGGCCTGCGCTTCGCCGCCGCCGGTCACCTCGAGGTCACCACCCGCGCCGGCCGGCGCTACGCCCGGCCCGGCGATGGCGACGAGGTCATCGGCGTGGTCGGGGTCAAGGAGACCGACGTCGTGGTCGCCGCCACCGCCGGCGGCCACGTGCTCCACACCAAGGCCGGCGACATCGCCAAGCTCGAAGGTCCGGGCCGCGGCGTCACCGTGATCAAGACCGGCGACGACGACCACGTCATCGGCTTCATCGCCGGCGACAAGACCACGACCATGACCATCGAGAACGCGGCCGGCAAGGCCACCGTGCTCACCGCCAACACCAAGGACGTCAGCGGTCGTGGTGGCAAGGGCCGCCAGCTCCAGCGCAAGACCACCTTCAAGGTGGTGGTGCCGCCGGTGACCATCCCGAGCCTCGGCTCGACCACGGAGGGCAACTGACCATGGCGGCCAAGAAATACGGCGGCGGTGAGATCCAGGTCCTCGAGGGCCTCGAGCCGGTGCGCAAGCGCCCCGGCATGTACATCGGCGGCACCGGCAAGGACGGCTACCACCACCTGCTCTGGGAGATCGTCGACAACTCGATCGACGAGGCCATCAACGGCCACGCCACCCGGGTCGAGGTCACGCTCCACGCCGGCGGCAAGAGCGCCACCGTCGACGACAACGGCCGCGGCATCCCCGTCGACCTGATGAAGGACGAGAAGAAGCCGGCCCTCGAGGTCGTCTTCACCAGCCTCCACTCCGGCG
>JAYTAJ010001085.1:0-6249 GCA_043737575.1 Myxococcales bacterium
ATGCAGCTCGACACGCCGACGCTCATCAAGCGCGCCGACGACAACCTCTACGCCGCCAAGCGCAACGGCCGCAACCAGGTCGTGCCGTCGCCGCAGACGATGGGCTTTCCCCCGATCCCTACGCGCTGAGGATTCGAGCAACGCGAGAATCCGAATCTCCTCTGGGAGTCGAGTCGGAATCGCAGTTCTGACCAATGCTCTGAGTCGTCTCGGTCAGTCGACCTTGACGTAGACGCTGCCGCGCCAGTCGAACCGCATCTTGTCGCGCGGCTCGACGCGGGTCATCGGCACGCGCTCGTAGCGCACGCCCTCGTGCTTCAGGTGCCGCGTGTGCTGGCCGATGACCTCGACGCGCGCGGTGGCGCGATCGCCCCAGCGCGACGATTTGCGCTCGTCGTAGTCCAGCACGAGCATCTTGATCGGCTGATCCTCGGGGACGTCGAACGTGACGCGCTGGCCGGCCCGCAGGGTGAGACCCTTCTGGAACGGCTGCACGATGCGGCCGTCGGCGAACTGGATCTTGACGCCGGTCAGCGGGACCATGCCGCCGCGGGCGACGACGGTGATCGTGTCGTAGTGACGGGCCGGCGACACCGGGACGAAGTCCTCGATGTCGTTGGCGTGAGTCCCGACCTCGCCGAGCAGCGTCTGCACCGGCTGGCCGCGGCGATCCGCGGCGGCGATGGTCGGCACCGCCGCGAGTGCGGCAGTCGCGAGAATGGCAGTGATGATATTCGAGTTCTTCATAGTATGTTGTCTCCTGATAGTCAGACTGTTGCTGTCCAGTGATGATTCATCGGCGCGTCACAGTGGCAGTGCGGGGCCGTCGGGCAGGCCACCGTCGGTGACGCCGCCGTCGCCGAACAGGCCGCCATCGGTCGCGCTGGCACCGATCGCGCCGGTCGTGGTGCTGTTGCCGATCGGCGCGGTGACGACGCTCGGCGTCGGTGCGATGACGGCACCGGCCGCTGCGGTCACGCCGCCGGCCGCTGCGGTCACGCCGGCAGCGGGGATCGGCGCCGCGCTGTCGCGCTTGGAGCAACCGATCGCGAGCACGAGCGAGCTTGCGAGCGCCGCGGCGGCGATCGAGTGATTGCGCGTCGTCATGGGCCCCGATAGTGCGAGACGCGTGCCGCCGAAAAGGCCACCGCCCCGGGCCTGCGGACGGCCCAGGGCGGCTGTGAGCGAGCGTGAGCGCTCGATCGGTGCGTACCGGCTCAGTCGATGCGCACGTAGATGCCACCGCGCCACTCGTAGCGCGGCTGCACCGTGACCTCACCGCGATCGCGGTGGTCCACGCGGTGCTGGCGATAGCGCGGACGGTCGTCGCGGCGACGGTCGTCGCGGCGGCGATCGCTATGGCCGTAGACGTCGACCCGCGCGGTGGCGCGATCGCCGTAGCGCGACGACAGCCGCTCGTCGTAGTCGAGCACGAGCATCTTGATCGGCTGATCGTCGGACACGCTGATCACGATCCGCTCGCCGGGCCGCAGGAAGCCCCTGGCGAAGGGCCGGTCGATGCGGCCGTCGGCGTACTGGACCTTGACGCCAGCGAGCGGCACCACACCGTCTCGGGCCTGGACCACGATCTGATCGTAGCGGCGGGCCGGAGAGATCGGCACGAAGTCCTCGACGTCACGCGCGTGCGTGCCGACCTCGCCCAGCTTGGTCATGCCGTGGGTCGGGCGGTAGTCCGCCGCCGCCAGGGCGGGAACCGCGGCCACGGTCGCAGCCGCCAGCATGGCAGTGATGAGGTTCTGGTTCTTCATGGTTGTTGTCTCCTTCAACCACTCTGACTCCAGATGTCGCGAGCGCTTCACTCGCTACCCCAAAATGGCAGTTCCTCCGACGGACTTCGCGGATGGGAAGAGCCCCTCCGCGATCGTCGCAAGGCTCACTCGCCCTGGGGCGGATTGGCGACGCACGCGTTCAGCGTGGCGGTCTCGGTCCAGCCGCACTCGCCCTCGACCTGCTCCTCGCAGGTGGCGTCGCGGTAGCACGCGTACTCGGGGCGCCACTGGCAGGTCGTGACGACGCCCTCGCGGTCGCTGCACACCTGGCCCGAGCAACCGCCGACGAAGCAGGCCTTGCGATCGCGGGCGCGGGTGTAGAGCTGCGTCACGGTGCGGGCCTTGCCGGTGCCGCCGGGGCCGTGGACGGTGTAGCGATCGCCGGCGATGATCAGGTTGCGCACGAACAGCTCGTTGATCGCGCGGCCGACCACCTCGTCGTCGACGTCGGCGTGGTCCCAGCCGAGCTCGGCGAGCGACGCGGTGACCGAGTCGTTCAGCTTCTTCTCGCGGAACGTCGGGCACGGCGTGGTGATGCAGCGAGTGCCGGTCTCCTCGAGCTTGACGAACGGGCCCGACGGCGCGTTGGGGCCCTGACCGAGCCACGCCTCGCTCGGGCGAAACTCGCCGAGCTTGCCGATGCCGGCGCCGAAGTTCTTCTGGCCGACGGTGCCGCGCATCACGACCGACGCGGTGTGGATCGTGCCGATGATCTCGTCGCGGGTCGCGTCGGCGAGGCCAAGCTCGGCCCACTTGATCTCGGCGACGTAGCAGCTGGCGGCGAAGCGACCGTCGCCGCACTTGGTGGTGGTGCGGTTGACCCGCTCGACCCAGAAGCCGCCGCACATCGGCGCGGCGCAGCGGCGCAGGTCGGGCTTGACGATGTAATAGGTGTACGTGCCGCCGAGGTCGGCCTTGGTGTCGTCGACCTCGGTGGTGTTCTCGACGGCGAACTCGTCGTCGACGGTGGCGTCGGTACAGCCGACCGCGACGGTGGCGAACAGGAAACTGATGGCAAGCGAACGAAGCGTCATGCCCGGGCGTAAAGCACGCGTTGTACCACCTGTAACCCACGTCAGATCAGCAGCTTGCGCGATTGACGCAGTGGCTAACCGGCCCGCCGCTGGCCACTCGGCCGGCCGGTGTCGTCGCCCCGGTCGGTCACTGCAGCGGCAGCCGCACCTGGAACGTCGTGCCGACCCCGACCTGAGAGTCGAACGAGATCGATCCGCGGTGCTTGTCGATGATCACGTTGCGCGCGATCGCCAGGCCCTGGCCGGTGCCGCGGCCGACGGTCTTGGTCGTGAAGAACGGATCGTAGACCTTGCCGCGCACGGTGTCGGGGATGCCGCAGCCGTTGTCGCTGATCGAGATCGTGATCTCCGAGGCGTCGGCGCGGGTGACGACGCGGATCTTGCCGAGGGTGCCGTTGGGGTGCTTGCCCGAGTCCTGGATCGCGTGGGCGGCGTTGATCAGCAGGTTCAGGAACACCTGGTTGAGCTCGCCGACGTGGCACGCGATCATCGGCAGCTCGCCGAAATCGGTCTCGACCTCGGCGGCGTACTTGACCTCGTTGCGTGCGACCGTCAGCGTGCTCGCGATCGCGCGGTTGAGATCGGTCATCGACTTGTGGCTCGACTCGGGGTGGGCGAACTCCTTCATCGCGCGGATGATGGTCGCGACCCGCTGGACGCCGTCGAGGGTGCGGCCGAACGAGTTGGGCAGCTCCTCGGTGAGGTACGCGAGATCGGCGGTCTCCTCGGCGGTGGCGAGCTGGGCCTGGGCGTCGGCGGGCGCGCAGGTGCGCACGACGTCGCGGTACTGCTCGATCAGCTCCAGCAGATCGGCGCTGCCGTCGCGAGCGAACACCATGCTGTCGCCGATGAACTGGATCGGCGTGTTGATCTCGTGGGCGACGCCCGACGCCAGGCGGCCGACCGCCTCGAGCTTCTGGGCCTGGCGCGCCTCGGTCTCGATCTGCCTGGCGACCACCAGGTCGCGCACGCTGATCGCGAAGTGCTTGCCGCGTGGCGTCGACACCGGGGTGAGCGTCAGCTCGATCGGGAACTCGCTGCCGTCGCCGCGGATCGCGTCGATCTCGAACCGCGAGGTCTTGCGCCGGCCCCACGCCTGGCGCGCCTCGTCGCGGTGCGGCGCCGCGATGCAGGTGGAGATGAAGTCGACGCCGAGCGCCTGGGCGCTGTCGACCTGGAACAGCGACGCGGCGACGCCGCTCCAGACCCGGATCCGCAGCTGGGCATCGACCACGACCAGGGCGTCGGGCAGCACCTGCACGACTGCGTCGAGCAAGAGATCGCTGGCGGCGCGCTGACGCTCGAGGCGCAGCATCTGCCGGCGCTCCTCGTTGAGCGCGATGTTGGTGTCGAGGAGCTGGAGCTGCTGCTCGTGGAGCGCGGTGGCGCGGGCGGCGGCGTGATCGAGCAGCGACGCGATCGCCTCGGCGAGCACGACCACCTCGCGTGGCGCGCCGTAGGCGGCGGCGCGGACCCGGGCCGCGGCGATGGCGGGGTCGGTGTCGTGCTGGAGCGACGGCATCATCGCCTGGATCGGCCGGGTCACCATGCGCGACACCAGGACGCCCATCGCGAGGCAGACCGCGACGCCGAGCACGATCCGCATGCCGAGCATCGCCGGATCGAACGGCCCGCGCAAGCTCGCCACCACCGCCACGATCACGATCGCGATCGTCACCAGGATGGCGACGACCACCGTGGTGCGGGTCCGCAAGGCGCTGGCGCGCCACGTACTGGTCACGAACGTCCGGATCGACCGGACCGACCGGGCGTGTAGGCCTCAGCAGACGACGCAGTCGATCGCGGGCGCGGTGCGCAGCAGCTCGCCAGTGACGACGTCGACCCGCAGCGTGAAGCCGGCGACGTCGTGGCACATGCAGTCGGCGGCGCCGATGGTCGGCCAGTAGTTGGCGGGCGCGATGACCAGCTCGACCGCGGTGAACGGATGCCAGCGGCGGCGGCCGTCGACGATGGCGCCGAGGCCGAAGCCCAGATCCGACGACCAGGTCGCGACGTCGTCGGGCCGCGGCGTGTACGCGTACTCGCCGCTCGGCGCGCAGCCGCTGAATTCCAGGCCGCGGTAGACGGTCGCGCGCAAGGTCGTCTCGGGGCCGGGCGTCGGCGGCGTGCAGGCGGCCAGGGCCTCGGCGTCGGCGCGGGTCGCGAGCGCGGTGGCGGGCGTCAGGTTCGCGGTGGCCAGCGTCCAGCCGACGGCGCTCTTGCCGATCAGCAGCGACGCGCCGCCGCCGTCGACCCAGCGCGACGGATACGCGGCGGGCCACGGCACGCCGTCGATCGCGATGCGCGCGACGCGGCCGATCATCACGTCGCCGATCGCGATCGCGGCCGGATCGATCGGCGCCTGCAGCGGATCGATCGCCCACTCGGCGGCGGTGACGTGCTGCGGCGCCGCCACGGCCAGCCACGCCATCGCCGCGGCGCGGGGATCGACGTCGTGAGCGACCGCGAGCGAGGCCTGGAGCCCGGTGAGGATCGCGGTGCGCTGGGTGCCGTCGATCGCCTCGCGGAAGTACGCGGCGGGCGCGTGGGCGCGGACGTCGGCGAGCAGGGCGGTCAGCGCCGCGGTGGTCTCGGCCTCGGTGCGCGAGAACGCGAGCGTATGGCCGCCGCAGGTCGCGGGCGGCATCGGCCGGGCGTCGCTGGCGGCGTCCTCGACGGCCGCGGCGTCGACCGCGGTGGCGGCGTCGATCGCGGCGGCGCCGTCGATGGGCAGGCTCGGGGCGTCGCTGCAGGCGGCGCAGAGGAGGACGGCGATCGCGAGGCGGGGCACCGCGCCGCACGATGCACGAGCGGGACCAGGATCGCGAGGTCGGGATGTCGCCGACCTCGGCGCCCGTCGCCGCGGAAATCCATCGGGGCGGTCGCGCTGCCCGACCTTGCCGCGTGGCTGCGGCGCCGATCGGCCGCGAGGATCGCCGCCGCTGGTGTTATTGTCGCCGTCATGGTGCGTGCCTCCGTGCTCGTGGTCATCGTCGTCGGGCTCGCCGCGTGTGCCGGCAAGCAGATCCCGCAACACACCGGCTACAAGGGCAAGAAGCCGACGCCGTGGACCAAGGCGAAGGCGATCGAGCTCGACGAGGAGTTCTTCGCCAAGGTCGAGGGCGAGCTCGACTACGGCGAGTACAAGCGCGCCAAGTGGTTCTCCCTGACCCTGCCGGGACCGGGCACGCTGGTCGTCGATCTCGAGGCTGTGCCGAGCGGCGATCAGGAGATGGACGTCGCGCTCGAGATCCTCGATCCCAACTTCCACGTCGTCGCTCGCGCCGACGCCGACGCCGACGACGTCAACGAGCAGAAGAAGCAGCGCAAGCTCGAGAAGCTGCCCGAGGGTACGTACCTCGTGCACGTCTATCTGCAGGGCCGCCTCGACGCCGCCGACTTCGAGCTGAAGCTGAAGTTCTCGC
>JAYTAJ010001086.1:0-6248 GCA_043737575.1 Myxococcales bacterium
CGTCGTCGAGGACACGCACCGTCAGGTACGCCTGCCACACCGCCGGCTTCACCGACGTCAGGAGCGCGGGCAGCGCCTCGAAGTACGCGGGCGTGGTGATCGACAGCTTGCCCGGCGTCGGGTTGCCGAGCGCCGAGAAGTACCGCTTCCAGTCGAAGCCCGGGACCATCGCGGCGAGGCCCGCGACGTCGGTCGGGTGGTAGAGGCCAGCGACGTCGTGGCGCTGCTCGGCGGTCTTGGTGAGTCGCGCGAGCTGGGTCTCGAGGGCCATCACGTCGGCGGCGAGCGCGGCGGCGGTCGGCCCCTTGCGAGGCGCGTCGGCGCGCGCGAGGTCGAGCATCGCGGTCAGGTGCGCGACGTAGGTGGCGCGGGCGGCGGCGAAGCCGTCCTCGGTGTAGTAGTCGCGATCGGGCAGGCCGAGGCCGCCGGTGTCGACGAACAGGATCGCGGTCGTCGAGTCCTCGAAGTCGGCGTCGGGCAGGCTGCGCCACAGCGCGGGGATGCGGTGCTGGTGCAGCGCGATGATCGCGGCGGTGAGGGTGCGGGCGTCCTTGACCCGGTCGATCGCGTCGAGCACCGGCTTCACGCCGTCGAGCCCGCGGCGCTCGATCGCCGCCTCGTCCATGCACGACGCGTAGTAGTCGCCGAGCTGGGTGCCCGGCGCCGCGGTCTCGAGGATGGTCTTCAGCGCGGCGTCGTTGCGATCGCCGATCTCGGACAGGCGGCCCCAGCGCGCGCGATCGGCGGGGATCGGATGGGCGGCGAGCCAGCCGCCGCACGCGTACTGAAAGAAGTCGCCGCACGGATCCGCGGTGCGATCGAGGCTGGCGACCTCGAGGCCGACGTCGGCCAGCGAGACGTCGACGGTGGGCGCACCGACGGGGGCCTGGTCGGTGGCGCGGGGCTGGGCCCTGGGGCACGCGGCGAGCGAGGACACCAGGCCGAGCCAGACAGCGATCGATCGACGAGTCATACCAGGCTCCCGGATGAGGAACGTCTTCGTACCACCGAGGCGCGACCGCCACACTGCATCGCGCGCTGATCGATCGCCCACGGTACGGCGCGATTCCTGGTAGATCGATCGCGTGCGCCTCCGCAAGCTCGTCGTCGGCCTCGCGATCGCGATCGTCGCCTACGTCGCGATCCTGGTGGTGACCGGCTGGCTGATCGGCGGCATGGTCGAGCGCACGATCCGCGATCGCCTGGCGCGGACCCTCGACGGCGACGCCCGGGTCGGCGACGCGTCGATCGGCCTGGTGCGCGGCACGATCGCGGTCACCGACGTCGGCGTGATCCGCCACCACCTCGGCACGCTGCAGCTCGACATCGAGCGCATCGACGTCGACGTCGCGCCGCTCGGTGCGGTGGTGATCGATCGCGAGCCGCGCTCGATCCGGATCCGCGGCGCTCACCTGCTGATCTCGGGCGCGGGCGCCCTCGATCGCCCCGATCGGCCGCCGTCGCCGCCGATCCGGGTCGGCGCGGTCGAGATCGTCGACAGCGAGCTGACGATCGTCGCGACCACCGCGTGGCCGGAGCTGGCCCGCGTCCATCTGGTGATCGAGCGCGTCAAGGCCGGGCCGACCCGGTTCGTCACGCCGCTGTCGTGGATCTTCGCGCTCGAGGTGCTGGCGGCGCAGGTCGAGCTGCCGGGCGGCGTCGCGTTCACGCTCACCTACCAGGACGGCGCCCTGACCGCCGAGGGCAGCCTGTTCGGCGACACCCCGATCACCGTGCCGGTCGCCCTCGCGTACCAGCCCGGCGTCGACGAGCCGACCCAGCTCCGCGCGATCGCCTTCGAGCTGGGCAAGCGCCTCGCGATCGAGCGGGCCCGCCGCTGGTTCATGCGCCGCGCGCTCGGCGCGGTGCTGACGCCGTAGGGGTCAGAGCGTTGGTCAGAACCGCGCTTCGGACTCGACTCCCAGAGGAGATTCGGTTCCTCGCTGCGCTCGAAACCTCAGAGCATTGGTCAGAACTGCGATTCCGACTCGACTCCCAGAGGAGATTCGGTTCCTCGCTGCGCTCGAAACCTCAGCCGCGATACGAGTCGTCCTGCTCGACCTTCGACAGCACCCAGTCGAACTCGCCGCTGGTGACGTGGACGCCGCAGTGCTGGCAGGCCCCGGCCATCGTCACGATCAGCGGTGCGCCGCAGTTGCCGCAGCCCCCGTCGGCGCGCGGCGGGCCGCGACGCCCGGCGCTGCGGATCAGGGTCCAGTACTCGGAGTACGCGCGGTCGCGCCGCTTGCTGCCGCGGACGTGGGCGCCGTCGGCGGCCTTCACGACGTAGTCCTTGCCCGCGCCCCAGATGCGGATCGTGATCGCGTCGTAGTAGCGATCGCGCGTCAGCTTGGCGACCTCGTGCCGCGTGATCCGCATGTGCTCGAGGACGTTGCGCAGGCCCTGGCTCCGGTAGGCGTCGAGCCAGTACTGGAAGTAGTCGGCGAGCCCGTCGGACAAGACGCCGCGCGCCGGCCGCAGATCGTTCGCGGTCCAGGCGTCGTTGACGATGCGATAGACGTGCTGCAGCCGCGCCGTGATCAGCGGCGGCGTCACCGCGGGATCGGCGGCGGCGAGGGCGTTGAGCCGGGCCTCGAGGCCGTCCTGCTTGTAGGTCGGCAGATCGGTGCCGCGCTCGGGGACGTCCTCGGCCAGGCTGGGCAAGCCGCCGCGCTCGTGGCGCAGGACGATCTGCTCGACCTGCCAGTCGAAGCGGCCGTTGTCGACGATCTCGCCGCAGTAGGCGCACTTCTGGCTGCGGCTGGCGTCGGCGTCCTGCCACGGCGCGCCGCAGTTCGGGCACGGGAAGGTGCGCAGCGGCATCGGCGGCTTGGTCCGCGCGCTCACGCTGCGCCCGAGGAGCCAGCTCTCGACCGCGAACATCTTGCGCTGCTTGCCGGGCGGGCCGACCGAGTAGTTGGCCTCGAGCTCGACGCCGATGCGGCAGCGCGGCGGCTCGGCGTGGGCCGCGTCGGGGCGCGGCACGTCGAGGCGATAGACCCGCATCGCGCCGACGACGACGCCCGACACCGGGGCGTCGGTCGGCTTGCGGGTCGCGAGGGCCTGGCGCGCGGCGGGCGCGAGGTACGGGCCCAGCTCGTCGAGCTTGCCGGGCACGCCGCGGGCGTGGTGGGCGGCGGCGTAGAGCCGGAACGCGAAGTCCTCGAACAGGATCCGCGAGAAGTCGGGATCGACGCGCGTGAGCGGCGACAGATCGCGGATCGTGGTCTCGAGCTTCACCGGCGGTCCGCTGTCCCAGTCCTTGTTCTTGTGGCGGACGTAGGCGCCGTAGACGAAGCAGCCGATCAGGATCGCGACGATCGGCAGGCCGATCTGCGGGTAGTAGATGCACAGCCGGATCAGCTGGATGATCAGCTCGAAGATCACGGCGCCGCCGCCATCGCCGCCGCCGCCGCTGCCGCCCCCGCCACCACCGCCGCCACCGCCGTGGCCGCCGCCGCCCGAGTAGCTGTCGCCGCCGCCCGGCCGCGCGATCGCGATCGCGGGGATCGCGACCAGCGCCGCGACCAGCCACCACCGCCTCACGACTCGGCGCCTCGCTCGGCCGCCGCCACGATCAGCGCGCCGAGGTCGTGATCGATCGCGTCGGGCAGCTCGTTGGCGTCGTCGGCGCGGCGCGGCAACACCGGGCCGAGCAGCGGTGCGAGGGCGGCGATCGCCTCGGCGGTGGCGACGCCGCCCCGGCCGATCGCGCGATCGATCGCGGCCTCGGCGGCGCGCCAGGCGTCGGGCTCGACCGCGGTGAGCACGCCGTCGTCGGCGACCACCGCCGCCATGCGTTCGGTCAGCGCGCAGTAGACCAGCACGCCGCTGCGGCCGCGGGTGTGGTGGATGCCGCGGGCGACGAACGTCGCGCGGGCCGCCTCGATCACCGCGCGGCGCCGCACCGCGCGCGGCGTCAGCACCCGGACCAGCGGCGACGCCAGGATGCTCGCTGCGCCGACCACCACGCCGACCACGAACGGATCGATCAGGATCGACAGCAGCGAGAACGGATGATCGGCGTAGAGCATGAAGCCGAGCGCGAGCCACGCCGCGAGGGCGCCGACCGTGACGTTGACGTGGAGCCAGCGCCGCGCGGCGCGGCGGACCGCGACCACGACCTCGGCCGACGACGCGCCCTCGATCGCCTGCACGGCCTCGGCGAACGCGCGCTGGGCGGGCTCGTCGAGCCAGCGGATCGACATCGCCGCTACTCTAACAGGAGCGGCCTGGCAGGGTGCGGCAGGGACCTGTGATCCGCGGTCGGCACCCCGGGATCCGGTGTTAGCCCGGGCCCGTGGTCGGCGGCGCGCGGCCCGGCGACGATGACGTCATGAACTACGCAGCGGCCGCGGTGTTCGCGACGATGGCGGTGGCGGGGCTCGGCGCGGACGTCGCGTCGGCGGACGGTCGGGGCCGCCTGGTGGTGCCGCTGGTCGGCGAGCGAGGCGTGGCGGTCTACTGCACCCACAACCGCACCCCCGACGCGGCGGCGCCGATCGATGGCGGCGGCTACCGCATCCACGGCCTCGCCGACGGCCGCTACATCGTCCGCATCGAGCTGCCCCACGAGAAGATCGACATCCTCACCGTGGTGGCGGGCGAGGCCGAGGTGATCGTGCCGCCCGTGGTGGCGCGCGGGCGCTGCCTCAGCATCGAGGTGATCGCGCGCGCCGCGACCCCGACCGACGCCGACGCGCCGACCTGGTCGTTGCGCTACGGCCGCAGCTACAGCCAGCGCGCCGCGGTCCGCATGGCCGACCTCAAGGCGCCGAAGTTCCGCCACGCGCCGCGCCGCACCTATACTCCCGCGCGCTCGCTGCCCTAGTGAAACCTGAGCGCGGCGGCGCGGCGATCGAGCTTGCCGCTGGTCGCCAGCGGGAGCGCGTCGACGATCTTCCACCGCCGCACCCGCTGGTGGGCCGGCCAGTCGGGCATGGCGGCGCGGACGATGCGCTCGACGGTGGCGCCGTCGACGCCCGCCGCGGGGACGATCAGCGCCGCGAGGATCTGGCCCCACAGATCGTCGTCGAGCCCGACCACCGCGGCGGCGGCGATGCCGGGCAGCGCGACCAGCGCGGCCTCGATCGCGAGCGGGTGGACGTTCTCGCCGCCGGTGATGATGACGTCGTCGCTGCGGCCGACGACGTGGAGGACGCCGTCCTCGACGAAGCCGAGATCGCGGGTGACGAAGCCGTCGCCGAGCTCGGGGCCGGGGTCGTCGAGGTAGCGGGTGAGCAGCGCGGGCGAGTCGACGACGATCGGCCGCGGCTGGGCGCGCGCGCCGGTCCGGATGATCACGCCGGGCAGCGGCGGGCCGATCGCGCCGCGCGGCGTCGTGGCGTCCCCGGTCGCGACCTGGCCGAAGGTCTCGGTCATGCCGTAGCTGGGGTGGACCGGGACGCCGCGGGCGCGGGCCGCGGCGACCAGCGTCGGTGACGCCGCGGCGCCGCCGAGCAGCACCACCCGCAGCGACGGCGGCGGCCGCCAGGCGGGATCGGCGAGCAGCGCCGCGAGCTGCGACGGCACCAGCGACGCCAGCGTGATCGCGTGGCGCGCCAAGGTCGCGGCCAGCGGTCCGCCGCCGAGGACGATCGGGCGTCGCGCGACCAGGCAGCGGACGATGATCGCGAGGCCGCCGACGTGGGCGGGCGGCAAGGTGAGCAGCCAGCGATCGTCGACGCGCCAGCCGAGGCGGGCGGCGCTGGCGTCGGCGGCGGCGACCGCGGCGGCGCGCGACAGCACGACGCCCTTGGGCCGGGCGGTCGAGCCCGACGTGAAGACCACCGCGGCGGTGTCGAGCGGCACGGTCGCGGCGGCGAGGCGGGCGGCGAGGGCGGCCTGCTCGGTGGCGGTGGCGCGCTCGGGGATCAGCCCGAGCGGTGCGTGATCCTCGAGCGCCGCGACGATCGCGACGACGGTGGCGCGATCGAGGCGCGCGATCCGCGGCGTCGCGCGATCGGGCGCGAGCGGCACCCCGGTCATCGCCGCGGTGACGGCGGCGGCGAGGTCGGCGAAGTCGAGGACGCCGTCGTCGTCGATCAACGCGGGTGCGCGCGGCGCCTCGGCGGCGGCGGCGGTGATCGACAGCGCGCGATCGATCACGACGCCTCCGGATACGGCGCGACGCCCGCGGCGCGGCGGCCGCCGAGGGCGTGGGCGACCGCGACCACCGCGGCGAAGCCGACCGGCCCCTCGAGAGCGTGGCTCCACACCGCGTCGACGCCGTGGCGGCGGGCGCGCTG